>CALYSG010000066.1 GCA_945485605.1 uncultured Clostridia bacterium | reverse complement strand
GTCGAGCAGTTATTGAACGCACCGGGGGCTATACGCTTCACCCCGAGACGCAGAGTGTATTCGCTGTCCTTCTTTCCTGAGGGATAGCAAAGAACCGTATTCCTGCCCTTATCAAAAAGCACTCCGTCTATGCTGCAGAATTTCTCGTTTCCCGGATCGACGTTGATAGCCGTCAGTGAAAGGCAGTCCGAAAAAGCATAATCTCCGATATATGTAACGGCAGACGGGAGCAAAATATAAGTAAGCGAGGTAGCGTAAAACGCGTAGTCACCTATTATCTCCGTTCCGGCGGGAAGACTCAGAGTCGAAAGCTGAGTACAACCGACGAAGGCACTCGACGAAACGCTGACTACCTTCTCGTCCTTTTCCGATCTCGGCGGAACGATCACGTCCCTGTCGCGGCATTGACCTATCCCGGCAAGTGAGCATGTCCCGTCACCGTTGCTCGTGAACAGAAGTCCATCGGAATAACTCCCCTTTGCCGCAGACATAAGATCGGGGTTTGCTCCTTCATACGAGCTTTTTGTGCCTATGCTGTCATCAAGTTTCTTTCCCGCCTGAGCCATACACGCAGCCAGGGTTATAGCAAGCAACGCCGCAAATATAACCGGCAAACAGATAAGCAGCCTTTTCTTCCATGTCATTACTTCCATTTTTTTGCACCTCTTTTATTTTATGTTGCATACAAATTTTACCATAAATTATTTTAATTGTCAATCTCCGAGAGGCGTAAATCGTTCGTCCGAAAGTAAGCAAATGCGACGCAAAGCACCACAATGAATTGTTAAATCAAAAAACCCGCCGTCTTGCGACAGCAGGTAATTTTCTCTCAAAGGTAACCCTTGAGCTTTTCTATATTGTTTTCCTCAAACTCTACGACCTCTCGCGCGATAGACATCTCGGTGCTTCCGCCGTCACAGCTCTCCGACTCATGGATCTTACGGAGAAGGTCGGTTACATTCATAGTAGAACCCTGTATCATCATCTCAGCAAGGTGACTCGTCGTCGAATCGGTCATGGTGTTCATCTGAACTCCCATTTTTGCCATCCACTTGCTTATCATCGATTCTTCCTTCGGAGCTTCGCCCGACTGCTTGATAAGGGATTTGACCTTTGCGGCGTACTTTTCGTAAGTCGCAAGCTGTTCGGTGACATCGGATTTGAGCTGTTGATTATCGATCTTCGGCATCATCGTGACGATAAGGTCTGAGCCCATACGCACATTTTTATAAATTGCCGAAGCAAGCTCGCCGGTCTTATTTACTGTATCAGACATTTTTATCCTCCCTGATTTAGGTATCGCCATTATTATTGCCTTGCAAAGTTTTTTTATTCACAAAAAAAGTTTCCGGCAGAACAACTCTGCCGGAAACTTTTTTGCCTCTGCTACCTTTCTTCTCGGAAATATGGCTGACCGAGTGAGGCAGGAGGCTGTGTTTCGCGTTTCTTTCTTATACTGATAAGTATAAGCACTATTATCGTAACCACGTAAGGAAGCATCTGGATCAGCGGCTGAACCGACATACTTACGTTGATGTAGTTATAAAGTATGTAAAGTCCGCCGAAAAGATACGAGCCTATAATACCTATGATCGGTTTCCAAACAGCGAAAATTACGAGAGCGATCGCGAGCCATCCGCGGTCACCGAAAGCATTGTTTTCCCATCCACCGTTGGAATAGTCCATAACGTAATAGAGTCCGCCGAGTCCGGCGATCATACCTCCTATCACGGTTGCGCCGTACTTATATGCAGTAACGTTTATTCCCGCCGCGTCAGCCGTTGCGGGGTTTTCTCCGACCGCTCGGAGATTTAGACCAAGCCTCGTTTTCGTAAGGATCACACCCGCGGCGATTGCAATTATGACAGCGAGGTATACCATGAAACCGTAGGAGAGAAAAAGTTCTCCGAACACACCGAGATCCTCGGCAAAGGGCAAGGGTTTTCTGAAAGCCTTTGAAAGAGTCACGAGCGAAATGCTCGGTGTGTCACTGTTTACAAGTCTTATGAGCGACCCACCGAAGAAGTTACCGAATCCGACTCCGAAGGTCGTCAAAGCAAGACCCGTAACATTCTGATTAGCCCTTAATGTAACAGTCAGAAAGCAATACAGCAATGACGCAAGCGCCGAGCCGAGGAGCGCACAGGCAGTCGGGATCAGAATGGCAAGGAAGGAATTAAGACGAACTCCGGAATTCTGATAAAAGAACCCGCCGATAACACCCGAAATACCGCCAATATACATGATACCCGGGATCCCGAGGTTAAGGTTTCCCGATTTCTCGGTGATTATCTCACCCGTCGAGCCGAAAAGCAGAGGTGTGCCCTGCATAATGGCACGCTGTATGAATGTAATGATAATATCCATCAGTTATTCTCCTTTTTCTCGTGATGACCTCTGAAGTTGACCTTATATCTGATAAAGAACTCGCAACCGATGATGAAGAACAGAATAATTCCCGTCACTATATCCGAGAATGACTGATTGAGGTCAAATTTTGTCGAAACCTCCTCCGCGCCCCTTCCGAGGAAGACGAGGAGCAACGAAGTCAGAACCATGAAAATGGGATTGAACTGAGCAAGCCACGAAACCATTATCGCGGTAAAGCCTCTGCCACCGGCGGTATCGGCAGATATCGAATGAGATGTAACTCCGACAAGCAAAAATCCCATAAGTCCGCAGATCGCACCCGAGAGCGCCATAGTTCTTATTATGACCTTCGGGACATTGATCCCTATGTATCTCGCGGTTTTTTCGCTTTCACCGACAACCGATATTTCGTATCCGTGCTTGCTGTATTTCAGATAAATGTAGATAAATACGGTCAGAGCTGCGACGACAATGATATTGAAAAGGTATTTCTGACCGAAAAGATCGGGAAGCCAACCGTACTTGAGTACCGTAGGTCCTACCGTGTTCGACCCGGTTTTATCCGCGATCTTGAGAAACCACTCAATAAGCTGTATCGCCACATAGTTCATCATAAGGGTGAAAAGTGTCTCGTTAGTGTTCCACTTTGCCTTGAAAACCGCCGGGAGAATTCCCCATAGCATTCCTGCCGCTACACCGGCGGTGAGCATTACTATGATAAGGAACCAGTCGGGTATCTTACCTCCGAGCCAAAACATACACATAGCGGTTGCAAGACCTCCGGCAAGCACCTGTCCCTCGGCTCCGGTGTTCCAGAACTTCATTTTGAACGCCGGTGTTACGGCAAGCGCTATACCGAGCAGTATAACGAGATTCTGCATAGTGAACCAGATCTTTTGCGGGTCGCCGAAAGCTCCGACAAAAAACGAGGCATATATGGAAAGAGGATTGTCGCCGGTGAAAAGCATCGTGAGTACTCCGCAAACAACGAGAGCAGCGCCGATCGCGATCGCACGTATCATGATCGATTTCCAGATCGGAACTCCCACCCTTTTCGTTATATGGATAAGCGGCTCGCGTTTCTGACCGTGCTTTCCGACTTCGGATTTTTTCACGTCATTCATTTGCGATTCCTCCTTCAACCTTGGTCATAAGCAAACCGATCTCTTCTTTTTTCGCCTTTCTGCCGTCGAGTATTCCTGTAATCTTTCCTCCGCAGAGAACGAGTATCCGGTCACAGAGCTCGGTGAGAACGTCAAGGTCTTCTCCAACGAATATGACGGCAACGCCGTGCTCCTTCTGCTGGTTCAGAAGATTGTAAATCATATAAGACGAGTTTATATCAAGCCCTCTGACGGGGTACGCCGCCATAAGGACGGTAGGTGCCGCCGCGATCTCACGACCGACAAGTACCTTCTGGACATTTCCTCCGGAGAGGCGGCGAACAGGTGTCGTCGCACCGGGGGTCACGACCTCAAGCGACTTGATTATCTCATCGGCGAGCTCGTGAGGAGGCTTACGGTCGACAAATACCGATCTTCCTCCACGGTAGCTGCGAAGCATCATATTGTCAATGATATCCATATTTCCGACAAGACCCATACCGAGCCTGTCCTCCGGCACGAAAGAAAGTCTTACTCCGAGATCCCTTATCTGTATCGGAGTCTTGTCGCGGAGATTTACCGGCTCATCGTCTTCAGTTCCGTTTTCCTTCGTTGCGGGAGCAAAATATGTTATCTCTCCGGATTCTATCGGCTGAAGCCCCGCAACAGACTCAAGAAGCTCGCGCTGACCGCTTCCCGCGATGCCGGCAATGCCGAGTATCTCACCTCCGTATACACTAAAGGAAACATCGGAAAGGGTCTTTACATTCTCCTTGTTTACCGTATTGAGTCCGGTGATGCGGAGCCTTTCCTTTGGATTGACCGGATCGGTACGGTCGATATTGAGCGCCACCTTTTTTCCAACCATCATCTCTGTGAGTTGATTCTCATCAGTAGCAGCCGTTTCGACAGTGTCGATGTATTCACCCTTTCTGAGTATGGCAACGCGATCGGAGATCTCCATAACCTCGTGCATTTTATGGGTGATGATAATTATTGATTTTCCGTCCTCTTTCATACGGCGCATAACATCGAATAGCTTCTTCGTTTCCTGCGGAGTAAGCACCGCTGTCGGCTCATCGAGTATAAGTATATCGGCACCGCGGTAAAGGACCTTAAGGATCTCAACAGTCTGCTTCTCTGACACCGACATTTCATATATTTTCTTTTTGGGATCGAGCTCAAAACCGTACTTTTCGCTGATAGCCTTAACGCTTTCGACGGCTTTGCTCAGCCTCTTGTTTTCATTCTTAACGCCGAGGACAATGTTCTCGGCTGCCGTAAACACATCAATAAGTCTGAAGTGCTGATGCACCATGCCTATTTTGTATTTAAAAGCATCCTTGGGGGATGCAATAATTACCTGCTCCCCATTTATATAGATTTCACCTTCGTCGGGGAAATAAATCCCGGCGATCATATTCATAAGTGTCGTCTTACCGCTTCCGTTTTCGCCGAGAACGGCAAGTATTTCGCCCTTTCTGAGGGCGAGGTTTACATTCTTGTTGGCAACTATACTGCCAAAATGCTTTGTGACTTTTTTTAATTCAAGAGCGTATGCTTCCAAGGTTTTCCTCCGTATTGCAGAACGTAGAATTTTCCGAAAAAAGCGGCATAAGGCGGGGCATAAAGTCCCGCCTTATTCGGTTACTGTATTATGAGCTCAGAACTTTGTGTTGAGGAACTCGATACCGTCGATGTTGAATTCGAAGTAAGGAGCGGAGCGGGCTACGGACTCGGCGAAGAAGCCGTCCTTGACTACTTCGGTCGTGTTCTCGCACTTGAAGGATTCTACCTTCTTGCCGTCAACGGTAAATGTATCGGTGTTGAAGACCTTAAGAGTACCTTCCTTGAACTTTTTAACTGCTTCGGCAAGAGCTTCCTTGGTTCCTGCCGCAGCAGCCTTACCGTTGATATCGCTGAGAACGACGGAGCCCTCGGCAATGCCGCCGCACCAGTCGGTAGCAATAGCTTCACCCTTTATTACGCATTCGGAAATGTAGAGCAGGTAAGGAGCCCAGTTGATAGCAGAAGAAACGATGAATGTATCGGGACAGTTCTTAACAGTGCTTCCGTTGTAGGAAACGTTGGGAACGCCGGTAGCTTCACAAGCGTGGGGAGCACCCATTGAGTCGGCGTGCTGGCTGATAAGGACGCAACCCTGAGCGATAAGAGCGTTAGCAGCTTCGCCTTCCTTGGTCTGATCGAACCACGATCCGGTGAACTGAACCTTCATTTTGACGGTCGGGCAAACCGACTTTGCACCAAGATAGAAGGAAGTGAGACCGGAAATAACCTCTGCATACGTGAAAGCACCGACATAGCCCATTGTAGCATTGTCAGCCGTAACGGTCTTGCCATTGATCTTTGTGCCGTTCTTGATCATTTCATTGATCTTCATACCTGCGGCGATGCCGGCGAGGTATCTTCCCTCGTAGATAGAAGCAAATGCGTTGTGATAGTTCGAAAGTTTTTCGGTGTGAGCCTTAGTGCCGGTAGCATGGCAGAACTGAACGTTCGGGAATTCCTTTGCTGCCTGAAGCATGTAGTCCTCATGACCGAATGAATCGGCGAAAATAACCTTGCATCCCGCATTGGCAAGCTCCTTCGCTGCGTTGTAGCACGAATCATCCTCGCCGATGTTCTTTTTGAAGAGAACCTGATCGTCGGTGAGGTTGAGAACCGATTTCACGGTCTTCGCGGCATTGATGAAGTTTGCATCGTACGTAGAGTTTTCATCATGAAGGAAGATGAATCCGATCTTGAAGTCTGACGGCACGTTAACAGTGCTCGTCAGTTCCTTTGCGGGCAGGGGGGATTCGATGGTGTAATCCTTGTCATCTCCTCCAAGATCACCGCAGGACGCGAATGCTGCACCGAGTGTGAGCACCATGATAAGGGCAATCGCAAGCGAAAGTGCTTTTTTGAACATGTCTGTTCCTCCGATTTTTTTCGGGACGTAAGCCCGATTTAAGTTATTGAAAACAAATTCGGCGTACACTGCTCCTTTTATCTGAGCCGTGTACACCGAAAATAAGAAATAATACACCTGTTAAAAGCATAAAAAAACTTATAGTCGGACGATTTACGGTTATCCGGTAGAAACTTTCTGACCCTATCTCAGATATTATATAAGTTCGTGTAAGCACCAAATATTGAATTCGCTAATATTATAGCAGACAAGCCCCGGTCTGTCAAGCAGTTTTTCCGATTTGCCTTCTTTTTGTAATAATTTGTCGTAAGTTGCAAAATGCCGCCGGTTCTTTTGTGCATTTTAACGATTGGCATTAAAAACCATATTCCTCCGTTCCGGAGAGGCAAGAAAATCGGTATCGCCGTCATAATCGGCAGGAAGAACAGCTCGTTCCTTCGTATATTCATCGGAAAATATAACGAGTGAGGTCGACTCACCGATCGGAACGATATAATCCTTCGCGATATTCGGTCCGTGAGTGCCAAGTATCAGAGTACCGCAGCCCGATGCGATCTCACGCGCGATGGAAGCGCTCTTTGTCTCAAGATACGACGAGCCGACATAGGCAATCAGCTCTCTTCCGTATTTTATGACAAATCCTACCGCGGGCTGTGCAGAGCGGTCAAGCGTTTCGCGCGGAAAAGTCTCTATACTTCCCTTTCCGAATATTTTCAGGCTTTCGCCGTCGCGGTAGACTACCGGCACTACTTTGAATTCCTCTGCCAGTCGGCATATCCCTTCAAGCACGCGGTATTCGCTTTCGTTCAACGGCTTTGGAACCCATATACTTCTAACCGTGTTCCTGCCAAAGAAGGTCCTGAGCGACACAAGATATTTATCATGGTAATGAGTCAGCATTAGGACCTCGGTCTCGGTAGCGCAGAGCCTGCGCGCCTCCTCGGCGGCGTAGTAAAGATTCGTATAGCTGCCGTCGCTCACATCACATATGAAGGCTTTTCCCGAACCGACCGCAACGATCATTTCGCGTTCTCCGCGCCTCAGATATGTCATAGACATCTCGTCAGCATGTACCGGAATATATATGCCGAGACAAACTGCGAAAGCCATAACTGCAGCAATCGGAGGCACAAGTGTCAGCCATTTTAGCTTGCTGAGCCTTACAACAAGCAAAACAAGAATTGAAATGCTGAAAACTGTCACTATCACACCGGCAAAGTCGTACCTCAGAGACACCACAGCGTATCTCTTCTCCGACAGAGCCCCCGTGACGCCGAGGATATAAGACGAGGCCTTCCGTATGAACCAACCGACCGGTGACGCAAGCCACGGTACACCGCAAAGAATAAGATAGACAGGTGCTGCAGCTATCACGGCACTCATAGCCATTCCGACAAGAAGGTTTGTCAGCGGCGCTATGACAGAAATTTCGCCGAATTCATACCACATGACAAAAAGAAGAGCGAAATTCGCCGCGAGCGTAACAAGAAGAGCCGAAATCGCGAATCTTCCAACAGTCTTGATCGCGTATTTCAGTTTGCTCTCCTTTTGATTTCTTTTCAATATTTTAGTAATATAAGGTGCCGCCGTAATTATTCCGAGCGTAGCAAGGAAGGTCATCCAAAAACCGATGTCGGCGACCGAACCCGGCGAAAAGAACATTATACCTCCGCACACAGAAAAAAGCACGGTTGCCGGATCTGCCGGACGTTTCATCATAAATCCGATGAAGACCGCACCGCTCATGAGTACCGCACGAAGCGCCGTGACCGAGCAACCGGTCAGAAGCCAATATCCGAACAAAAGAGGAATCAATATAATTCCGCGTTGACGTTTACCAAGCCCCGTAAGCGAAAGAAGAAAGCCCGCAAAAGCGGCTACGACCGAGATATGTACTCCGCTGATAGCGAGCAGATGAAATACTCCCGTTCTGCGGAAGTCACGTAAGGTCGTATCCGAAAGTCCCTCGCGATTACCGAGAAAGACCGCCGAGGCGAGTTTTCCGGCTTCTCCTCCTACTCCGTCAGATATGACACGGTCAAGTTTTTCATTAAAACCCGAAAATATTGTAAGAAGGTTGTTTTCCTCACCGAGCTTTTCGGAATATGAGTCATCCTCATTCTCGACCGAGAATGCCGCAACGTACCCTTTGGCGTGAAGGGCTCCGACATAGGCTCTTTCGGTCACCGCCTCGGAAAGAGGTATGCCTACGGCTTTTATCCTTATCACGTCGCCCGCATGAAAGGCACTGTGATATCCGAGCATCAGCTTTGCCTTCCCGATCGTACGCTCACCGTCTATGCTTCTCAGCATTATGCTGTGGGACGTAAGATACCCGGTATCAACCTCCGTATCGAGCACGAGCGCCTCCAAGGTCTTATCTTTCCCGGCATCGGATTCATATTTACCCATGAACACATCATAATATATAAATGAAGACGCCGCCGCGACCGCTGAGAAGATAACGGCTGTAAAAATCACCGCCGCAGTAAGTCTGTGAGCTTTCTTCCGGCTCATAACAATAAAAACGATCATTGCGGGCAGTGATGCGGCAAGGAGAAACGCCAAAACATTTCCGACCTGCGACGGAAAACAATATAAAACCGCCGCCGTTATAATATAACAGCCGAAGCAGGTCATCAGCGGTCGCCTGTAAAATATCCCCATAAGTGCAAAAAACCTTCCCGAAATGTTGAATGTTACAAATTAATGGTATATCAAGGCTAATTTTATATCAATTTACCGAA
>CALYSG010000065.1 GCA_945485605.1 uncultured Clostridia bacterium | reverse complement strand
ATAAGCCTTGCCGAGCGTTCATGCTTAATTTCCGGTGGAACCTGCCCCTCCATCGATGCCGCCGGAGTCCCTTCCCTGCGGCTGTACGAAAAGATATGCGCGTCAAGGAATCCGACTTTTTTCATAAAATCAAGTGTATCGGAAAACTCATCCTCCGTCTCGCCGGGAAATCCCACTATAATATCGCAGGTGAGCTGCACGTCGGGAATTGCGGTTTTCAGCAGTTCTATGCCTTCAAGTGCCATATCGGCGTTGTATCTTCTCTTCATCCTTGCGAGAACGCTGCTGCTTCCGCTCTGCATCGAAAGATGGAAGTGAGGCGCTATCGATCCGAGATGCGCTATCTTTGTAACGAAATCCTTTCTGAAAAGCGACGGATCGAGCGAACCGAGACGTATTCTCATATCGGCTCCGGCTATCTCATCAACATCGGCAAGGAGTTCTGAAAGGCGGTATCCGTCTCCGAATTCCCTTCCGTAAGCGGCAGTTTCGATCCCTGTAAGTACCACCTCGCGGCAACCGCTCTCCTTCAGCCTTGCGACCTCACAAAGCACATCTTTTGCGGGTTTTGATCTTATGCTCCCCCGAGCACGCGGAATTATGCAGTAGGTACAGCTCGACTCGCAACCGTCTTCAATTTTAATATAAGCCCTCGTACGCGGAAAGCTCTTTATGCTCATATTCTCAAAGCCCGCACCGGTAAGATCGTCTACCTCGATGATGGGATGCGGAAGTTTTTCCCTGCCTACGAGCCTCAGTGCCGCGTCAACCGTGCGCAATTTGTCGCGGCAACCGCAAATGTAGTCCACGCCTTCTATAGACGCCACCGAATCAGCAGAGACCTGCGTAAGGCATCCTGTAACGATCACCGTTGCAGAAGCGTTTTCCGATATCGCACGACGTATGAACTGACGGGACTTACGGTCACTCTCGCCCGTAACCGTGCAGGTATTGATTATGTAAACATCGCATCTCTCCGACGGGTCGCAGATGGTAAATCCCGCGTTTTCCGCCGCTTCCGCTATAGCCTCGCTCTCATATTGATTAACCTTGCAGCCGAGAGTGTATATTCCGAGAGTGTATTCCATATTAATAGTATTTTGACCAACCGTCATCGTTTGTCGTTCCCGACTCGTCGGTATCGGGCTTTATGTCGGTAACGCTTTCTGATCCGCTTAATGTATTATCACCGTTGCCATCCGGCTGTGAGGATTCGTCAGAACCGATATTTGCACCCGGACCGTCCGACGGTACTCCGCTCTCTGTGTTCTCAGAAGTCGAGCCTACTTCGGGTTGCTTGCCCTCGTCGGTACATGACGCAAAAACACTTATCAGAAGTATAACGGCAAGCAATACCGATGCAATGCCGAATGCTTTTCTTTTCATAACGGTCGATCTCCTTCACCATAATATACATTATATTATACTGTATTTTCCATCCTCTGTCAAGCAATAATAATATGTGTCGGTTGCTTTGGCGGTCTTTGCATGTGTCTGCTTACAATTTACATTTTGTTAATATATTTTTGCCCGTCATCTATTGACAAAATAAGTTGGTTGAGGTAATATTATAGCATCGGTTAGCACTTAAGCACATTGAGTGCTAAAGGCTCGATTAAGGAGGTCGGTTATGTTCGGAGATGAACTCAGCGAGCGCAAGCGTAGGATACTTAAAGCGCTTGTCGAAGCACATATTGAAGCCGGCGAACCGGTCGGATCCAAATTTCTGACGGAGAATAAGCAGATCGCCTGTTCCTCCGCCACGATCAGAAACGAGATGGCGGAGCTCGAGGCTCTCGGTTATCTTGAACAGCCTCACACCTCGGCGGGACGTGTGCCGAGCGAGATGGGATACAGATTTTACGTTAATTCCCTCGCCCATGACTATGCCATGACGACATGTGAGATAGAGGAGATCAACAAACTATTAAAGGTCAAGATGAAAGAAGTCGACCAGATCCTTCTTCTCGCCTCAAAGGTCGCCTCAACGCTTACGAATTACACGGGTATCGCCGTGAAGCCGAGAAACCCCGGCGTTACCGTCACACGGTTTGAGGGCTTCGTAATAGACAGCAATACTTTCATACTCGTAATGGTCATGTCGAATTCGACGGTTAAGACCAAAAGCATCCGTGCGGAAAACGGGATAGACTCGGGTAAGCTCGGTAGGCTGATAACACTTCTTAACCGCTACATTGCGGGACTCAACTCGTCGGAAATAACTCTGCCGATCATCATGGAGCTTGAATCCGAGCTCGGTGCCGATTCGGAATTCATAACACCTATAATCAAGATCATATACGATGTGATGAATGAGGTCGACCGCGGAGAGCTTAAGATTTCCGGTGTTGACAGACTTCTTCAGTACCCCGAATATTCGGATACGGAGGAATTCCGAGAGATGCTCGGCGCGCTTGAGGACAAAGAGGATATACTTAACATTGTCTCGGGAGCAAAGGGCGACAGCATAAATGTTGTTATAGGCTCCGAAAGCTCGGTTAAGGTTATGAATCATTCCTCTATAGTATTCAAGCCGATCACAACAAGGGACGGCAGGACTCTCGGAGCGATCGGAGTCATAGGGCCTCTGCGAATGGATTACGCAAAGGTTCTCGCAACGATCGCCGGAGTGTCCGGAAGGCTCGCGGACCTTCTGAATGATACGTCACTTCCCGAAAGCAAAGATAGCGAAGGAGATATAAAAGATGGACAATAGTGAAGAAAAAGTTAAGTCCGGAACGGAAGCCGAAGAGGTAAAAGCCGAAGAAAAGACAGAAGCAGAAAAGGCTGACTCTCCCGAGAATACAAAAAAAGAAAAGAAAAAGGTCAAAAAGCTCGAATCTGAGCTCGAAAAAGCAAAAGCAGATATCAAAAAGACCGAAGAAAAGCTCGACGAGCTGAACGACAGGTACATGAGAATGCTCGCCGAATACGACAATTACAGAAGGCGCACGGCAAAGGAACATGACAACATCTACGGAGATGCTTACGGCGATGCCGTGAAGCAGATACTCCCGGTTATCGATAACCTTGAGCGTGCCGCTATGTATAAGGATTCCGATTCGGTCGCAAAGGGCGTGCAGATGACACTCAAGTCATGCAACGATATGTTTGCAAAGCTCGGCATAACCGAGATCGAAACAAAAAAATTCGACCCCGCATTCCACAACGCCGTCATGCACATTGAAGATGAGGCTTACGGTGAGGGCGAGATAGTCGAAGTCCTGCAAAAGGGCTACATGAAGGGCGACAAGGTCATTCGCTATGCGATGGTCAAGGTCGCAAACTGAATCTGAAAAAAATTTATCGTATATATACGGAGGTAAATAACATGGGAAAAATCATTGGTATAGACTTAGGTACAACAAACTCCTGCGTCGCCGTTTTTGAGGGTGGCGAACCGGTAGTTATCCCCAATCCCGAAGGCGCGCGCACGACTCCGTCAGTCGTCGCGTTCTCAAAGACCGGTGAGCGTATGGTCGGTCAGGTCGCAAAGAGACAGGCGATAACCAATCCCGACCGCACGGTCATAAGCATCAAACGTGAGATGGGCACAAACCATAAGGTAACCATCGACGGCAAGTCATACACGCCTCAGGAGATCTCGGCTATGATCCTTCAGAAGATGAAGTCCGATGCCGAAGCCTTCCTCGGGACGAAGATAACGGAAGCCGTAATCACAGTCCCCGCGTACTTCACTGACGCTCAGCGTCAGGCGACAAAGGACGCCGGCAGGATCGCGGGACTTGAAGTAAAGCGTATAATCAACGAACCTACCGCCGCAGCTCTCGCTTACGGCATTGACAAGGAAGCAAAATCGCAGAAGATAATGGTCTTTGACCTCGGCGGCGGAACATTCGATGTTTCCCTGCTTGAGATCTCGGACGGCGTGTTCGAGGTGCTTGCAACCGCAGGTAACAACCGCCTCGGCGGCGATGACTTCGATCAGAGGATCATAGACTGGATGGCTGACACCTTCCAGAAGGAGCACGGCATCGATCTCCGCAAGGACAAGATGGTGCTTCAGAGACTCAAGGACGCCGCCGAAAAGGCAAAGATTGAGCTTTCGGGCATGTCGCAATCCGACATCAACCTGCCCTTCATCACGGCGACCGCCGAAGGCCCGCTCCACTTTGAATCGACCCTCACAAGAGCGAAATTCGATGAGCTGACCGCCGACCTCGTTGACAAGACGATGGGACCGACGAAGCAGGTCCTTAAGGATGCCGGACTTACAGCCGCGCAGATTGACAAGGTGCTTCTCGTCGGCGGCTCGACAAGGATCCCCGCAGTCCAGGCTGCCGTTCAGAAATTTATGGGTAAGGAACCCTTCAAGGGCATCAACCCCGATGAGTGCGTCGCTATCGGCGCAGCTATCCAGGGCGGCGTTCTCGGCGGCGATGTAAAGGATCTGCTCCTTCTCGACGTAACTCCTCTGTCGCTCGGACTTGAGACTCTCGGCGGCGTATTCACGAAGATCATCGACAGAAACACCACGATACCCGTGAAGAAGAGCCAGGTCTTCTCTACCGCGGCTGACGGTCAGACCTCTGTTGAGATCCATATCCTTCAGGGCGAGCGCGAGATGGCTGCCTACAATACCACGCTCGGTCGCTTCAGCCTTGACGGTATTCCTGCGGCTCCCCGCGGCGTGCCTCAGATCGAGGTAACATTCGATATCGACGCAAACGGTATCGTCAATGTCTCGGCTAAGGACAAGGGCACCGGTCGCGAGCAGCATATAACGATCACAAGCTCGACCAACATGAGCAAGGAAGATATCGACCGCGCAGTTAAGGATGCCGAAAAGTTCGCCGAGGAAGACAAGAAGCAGAAGGAAGCCGTCGACACTAAGAACCATGCCGATTCACTGATCTTCCAGAGCGAAAAGACCCTGAACGAGATCGGCGACAAGCTCCCCGAGAGCGACAAGGCCGATGTCAAAAATGCACTTGAAAAGCTCAAAGAGACCGTGAAGAGCAACGATACAGAGGCGATCAAGGCCGACACCGAGGCTCTCGAAAAAGCATTCTACGCACTCTCCGAAAAGCTCTACAAGCAGGCAGGCGCTACCGAGCAGCCAAACGGTGATGCTTCCGGCAACGCGCAGAGCGGCAATCAGGGTAGCGACGGAACCTACTACAACGCCGACTACGAAGATAAGACAGACAACAAATAATCATAAAGTCCGTTGACGCCGGGCTATGCCCGACGTCAACGCTTTAATGGCGGTCGTTCGTACCGCCGTTTTGGCTTTACCGAGGGTAAAGCCTCAGATCACCGTTGTTCCTAAGAAGAAAGGTCTTTATATATGGCAGACAAAAGAGATTATTATGAGATACTTGGCGTTCAGAAGAATGCCTCCGACGAAGAGCTGAAAAGAGCGTACCGTACTCTTGCAAAAAAATATCACCCCGATATGAACCCGGGCGACAAAAACGCCGAGGCTCGCTTTAAGGAGGTCAACGAGGCTTACGCTATCCTCTCCGATCCCGAAAAGCGCGCGGCTTATGACAATTACGGTCACAGCGCATTCGACGGCACGGGTAATCCCACCGGCGGAGCCTACGATATGTCGGGATTTGACTTCGGAGATATCGGAGATATCTTCAGCAGCTTTTTCGGAGGCGGCGGAAGAAGCTCGTCATCAAGGCGCAACAGCCCGGTCCGAGGCGACGATATCGGTCTGCGGGTCGATCTGACCTTTGAAGAAGCCTTCTTCGGCGTCAAAAAGGACATCAGCTTCAACCGCATACAGAAATGCTCCGAATGCGGCGGCTCCGGTGCCGCAAAAGGTACGAGCGTAAAGACCTGCCCCGATTGCGGAGGTTCCGGTCAGCGCCGTGTCAATCAGCGGCTCGGCGGCATGACATTCCAATCGACCGTCACATGTGACAGATGCCGCGGATCGGGTAGAATAATTGATACTCCCTGTCAAAACTGCCGCGGAACAGGTTATATAAAAGTCACAAAGAAGCTGCAAGTCTCTATCCCCGCAGGCATTGAAAACGGCGGCAGAGTGCTTCTCCGCGGTCAGGGCAGCGACGGACGGAACGGCGGCGAGACGGGCGATCTTATCCTCGTGATAAATATCAAGCCGAGCGACGTCTTTACGCGTGACGGCAACAACGTCAGATGCGAGGTCCCCGTTTCGGTTCCGGAGGCTACTCTCGGTGCCGAAATAGATGTCCCGACGCTTGAAGGTCCTGTCAAATTCACCATCCCCGAAGGCACACAACCGGGGGCTTCGTTTACTGTTCGAGGCAAGGGCTTCCCGTTTGTAAACTCGCCTTCAAAGAAGGGCGACCTCATTTTCAACGTCAAGGTTGAAATACCTTCAAAGCTCTCGAGTAAGCAAAAAGATATTATGAGGCAGTTTGCCGAGAGTTGCGGCTCGACCAATTACTCCAAGCGTGAGAATTTCTTCAAGCGCTTCAAAAAATAACGTCTGAGAAAGGTACATCACAATATGGATAACAGCTTCAGGGACTGGACACAACTAAAGCTGACGGTTGCGCTCGGCGACCTTGATACCGCTGCCGCAATTATGAGCATGATAGACAACAATCTTCAGATAGAGGATTATTCGGATATTGACCTCAAATCCTGCTACGGCGATCTGATCGACGAGAGCATTTTAAATGCCGACAAAACGATCGCCTCGGTCTATGTCTACATTCCTGCCGAGAAGAGCTATGCCGAAGCACTCTCCTTCATAAGAGAACATATGAAGATCGCCGGAATCGACGGCAAGCTAACGGTCGTCGGAGTAAACGAAGAGGACTGGGCGAACAGCTGGAAGGCTTTCTACAAGACATCGCGGATCGGAAAAAGAATGGTCATCGTCCCCATGTGGGAGGAATACGACCCGAAGCCGGGCGATGTGGTTGTCAAAATGGATCCCGGAATGGCTTTCGGTACAGGCACGCACGAGACCACACGGCTTGTCATCGGTCTTCTTGAAGATTATATAAAGCCCGGATGCCGTAGGCTTGATGTCGGGTGCGGATCGGTAATTCTCGCCATCTGCGCCTCAAAACTCGGCGCGGGACTCTGCCGTGCATACGACATTGATCCCGTAGCGGTGAGAGTTGCAAAAGAAAACATCGAAGCCTCGGGGCAGACGAACATAACCTGCGAACAGTCAGACCTTTTAAAACAGGTAGACATCTCCGACGGGGGCTATGATGTGATAAGGGCAAATATCGTTGCCGACATAATAATACGTATGTCACCCGGCGTCGGCGCGTATATGAATGAAGGCGCGGTCTTGCTCGCTTCCGGGATCATTTCGGAGAGAGCCGACGAGGTAACCTTGGCACTCGAATCCTGTGGGCTGAAGGTAGTAAAACGCTACACCGACAACGGCTGGTGTGCACTCGCAGTAATGAAAAAATAAGGAAAAACAAGCAGTAGAAAAAGGATGCAGGATCAACCTGCATCCTTTTTCATTCTTAATTTGAAAACGATAACCGCCAAGGCAAAGGTCACAACTCCGTATGCGAGAGATATTAATAACGGAATCGCTACGGCACCGCTATCGCCCGCCATTATCGCTCTTCCGAGGTCGACCGGATGCCTGAACGGAAGTATATTGCAAAGTGTTCCGAAGAAATTGCCTTCGGGAATGGTATCCAGCGAAAACCATATGCCTCCGAGGATCCCGCAAAGCGAGATAATTATCGACGAACACGGAGGTGCCGATTTCTCGCTGAAAAGTGTACCGAAAACTATCCCGATACCGATAAAAAACAGTGCGCATGGCAACATTGCGGGTATAAGCAAAAGAGCGCGTGCGAAGATATACTCACTGCCTGTAATAAGCCCAACGAAAAAGCCCGCAACAACTGTTATTGCCGTCTGACCGACCGCCATTACAACGAGCGGAAGCGCATAGCCTGCAATAAAATCGAACGACGTCATAGGGGATGTACGAAGCCTTGTTATCAGAGCCGTACTGCGATCCTTCGACACTGAAAGAGTCGCAAAAAGCATTATAAAAGACATTCCGAACACCGCGATCCCCGGCGTGAGCTTTGATGTTTCAAAAATGTCCATAGCCTTAACTCCCGTCGGGTCGGTTGGTATCATCGAGTTTATGGCAGTCATCGCAGCAAGCATCACTATAGGAAATCCAAGACAGAATATGTAGCTCAGCGGATCGCGCAGAAGCTCCTTTATATTGCGCGAGGCAAACGATATCATTCTTCTCATCTGACTGTCCTCCCTTCGCCGGCGATCTTTATGAATGCTTCCTCAAAGTTCTCCTCACCGGCAAGTGTCTTTATCTCCTCTACCGAACCGAGCGCGGCGATATTTCCGTCGACCATTATCGCGATACGGTCGCAGAGCGCCTCGGCTTCCTCAAGATAATGCGTGGTAAGGATCACGGTTTTCTTGCCCTTGATGCTCTCGATATGCTTCCACAGCTCCCTGCGGGCGATCGCATCAAGTCCGAGCGTCGGCTCGTCAAGGAAGATGATCTCGGGATCAGTAACGAGCGCCATAGCTATCGACAGCCGACGGCACCAGCCTCCCGAAAGTATCTTCGCACGGCTGTCAGCTATCTCCTCAAGCGAAAAATCGTTGATCACTTTCGCGGCTCGCTCGTGCTGTTCCTTCACGGGCATACCGTTAATACCGCACATAAGCTCAAGGTTCTCTTTCACAGTAAGATTGGGAGCGACAGCAGTCTCTTGCGGTGAGACTCCGTTAAGCCTTTTTACGGCAGACGGCTCGTGAACTATGCTGTGCCCGCAGACATCAGCATCGCCCGAGGTCGGAGCGATCAGGCAGGATAGCATTTTTATCGTCGTAGTCTTTCCGGCACCGTTAACACCGAGAAGCCCGAACAGCTCACCCTTCCCTATCTCAAGAGTGAGTGAATCAACGGCTGTCTTGGTTCCGTACTTTTTCGTCAGTTTATCGGTTTTTATCGCCGTCATCGTTCTTGTTTTCCTCCTCTTTTATTTCATCTGCATATGCCGCAAAGGCTTTCACATCCTTTATGCTTGATACTACATCGGAAGACCTTGATTTTCTGTCGAAGACAGAATCTGTCAGTGCCACGAGAGATTCAACATTCTGGATCACAATTCCCTTTTCACTGTCGGCAAGTATTACAAGCGTATCGCCCGGCTTTATAGAGAACATATCGCGTACCTCCTTCGGTATAACGATCTGCCCCTTCGTGCCGACTTTCGTAGCACCCATATATCGCTTGTTATCATCACTGTACGGCATTTTATCCCCTCCTCGGTATGAAAAGTATGATTTATTATACTTATTATACTCTTATTCCCCGTTTTTGTCAATAGAA
>CALYSG010000064.1 GCA_945485605.1 uncultured Clostridia bacterium | reverse complement strand
TAAACTTCAAAAAACGCGAAGGGTGATCGTCTTCCTACCTTCCTGCCGACATTATTTCCGGGTGAAAACCTCACCCTTCGGTGAATAAAATGCGAGGATCGGCTGCAGGCAGTGCCTGCTTCTAGGTGAGGTCGTCACTTTTTCTGCTGCTTGCACCAGATCGCCATGACGAGACGGTGCGGAAGGAGCTTTGTAAGCCTTACCTGCGCCCGGACAGAGGCACCGCACACCGAGACGTCCTTGCCCTTTTTCATGTCGCGCAGCGCTCGCTCGACGACCTGCTCCGCCGTAACATATTTATTATAGTAGGTAATCGTATCGTCGGAGACTGCACGGTCAAAAAACTCAGTCGTTACCCAGCCGGGGCAGACGGCAAGAACTCTTATATTTTCCTTCTCAAGCTCTTTCCCTATCGCGCGCGAGAAGCTCAGAACGAACGCCTTCGACGCACCGTAAACTCCTATATACGGCACGGGCTGGAAGGAGGACAGCGAGCCTATCTCGTATATCCGCCCGCCCGCCTTCATATAAGGAATCGTCAGGTAGGTCATCGATACCAGCGCCTTGTCGTTGAGGTCTATCATCTCGAGCTGATCCTCGAGCGAGATATCGGTGAACTTTCCGAACCTTCCGAAGCCGCCCGCGTTGACGAGTACGGCGACCTCCGGCTTTTCAGCCTCGAGAAGGGCTTTGTATTCCGTAAAGCTCTCTTTTTTCGTAAGGTCGAGCGGGATCGCGCGGACCTTTGCCCTGGTCTCGCTTCCGAGAGCCTCGAGCCTGTCGCGGCGACGCGCGATAACCCATAGCTCGTCAAAAGTCTCGTCGCGGTCGAGCTTAAGTGCGAATTCGCGCCCCATACCCGACGATGCGCCGGTAATAACTGCAATTTTCAAATCTGCCTCCGAAATTTTAGCTGTATTTCTTGAATTTATTATACCATTCCGCCGCCCGTGTGTCAAGGATCGCATCTTGACAGCTTTGCGACGAGGCGTTATAATATAAAATATGTATAAAGGCACTCGGGAATGTATGAGAAGGCTGCATAGCCTTGACGATTTTAAAAAATATGTTGAACCGGCTTAAGAGCTCCGCATATACGAGTGCCCGTAAGAAAAGCTGCTGTTATGAATCTTTAAAAAAGGAGCCGCCCTATGAAGCCTATCGCGTATATCCGCACCGATTTTCCGACGAAGTTCGGCATTCCGCGGCAGAGCGGGCTTGTCGAAGGGCTTACCGGGCTTATCCGCTTCGAGAAGGAATACCGCGACAAGAGCGCTTTCCGCGGGATAGAGGACTTCTCACACCTTTGGCTGATCTGGGAATTTTCGCTCGCCGAGCGCGAGGGCTTCTCTCCGACAGTCAGACCGCCAAGGCTCGGCGGTAACACCCGTGTCGGCGTTTTCGCCTCGCGTTCGCCCTTCCGCCCGAATCCTATCGGGCTTTCTTGCGTAAAGCTCCTTCGCGTTTTCTTCGACGAGAAGGGCCCCGCCCTACTCGTATCGGGCATAGATATGGCTGACAACACACCGATCCTTGATATAAAGCCCTATATCCCGATCTCCGACTGCCGCATGGACGCTACGGGAGGCTACACCGAGCTGACCAAGGCTCAGCCTCCGCTTTCGGTGGATTTTCCCGATGACCTTCTATGCCTGCTTCCAAAGGACAGGCGCGAGGCGATAAAGGAAGTCCTTGCCTCCGATCCGCGTCCCGCAGTCGAGCGCGACGACCCCGAAAGGAGCTTCTGGCTTCCCTTCTGCGGATACGATATAAGATTTCACGTCTTTGACGGAGTTTTGCACGTAGAAGAGCTTATATTGCTGCGGAGTGAACACGAAAATGAGCGAAGATAAAAAAAGAACAGAACTCGGGAAAATGACGACGGACTCGGTATGGAAGCTCGTTTTCCTTCTTTCCGTCCCGACGGTCCTCAGTATGCTGATCTCGTCGGTCTACAACACCGCCGATACCTTTTTCGTCAGCAAGCTCGGCGACAGCGCGACCGGCGCCGTAGGTATAGTCTTTTCGCTTCAGTCGATAATCCAGGCGTTCGGATACGGTATCGGGATGGGCTGCGGGAGCCTTGTTTCAAGGAGCCTCGGCGCCGACGACCGCGAGGGCGCGAACAGGTACGCATCAAGTGCCGTTGCAGCCGCCGCCGCAGTGGGAATTGTCATAGGGAGCATAGGACTTCTCGCGACCGACCCAATGCTGAGAATGTTCGGCTCGACCGAGACTATCCTTCCGAACGCCCGCGGATATGCCCGCTACATACTTATCGGCGCGCCGATAATGTGCGTGTCCTTTACCCTTAACAATATTCTCCGGGCGGAGGGTCACGCGACCTTCTCTATGATAGGTCTCACCGTCGGCGGACTTATAAATATGGCGCTCGATCCTTTCTATATCTTTACCCTCGGCTACGGTGTGAAGGGTGCCGCCATGGCGACCGTCCTCAGCCAGTTCATAAGCTTCACTATCCTTTTATGCTTCTTCCTTATGCAAAAGAGCTGCATAACCCTTTCCGTAAGGTTTATAAGCCGCAAGCTATCAGATTATCTTCTTATAATCCGCACGGGGATCCCGACGGTCTTTCGTCAGGGGCTCGGAAGCATCGCAACGACACTTCTCAATATTCAGGCTGCCGCGTTCGGTGACCCCGCGATCGCCGCGGTTAGCATCGCGAGCAAGGTATATATGCTCCTTCGCAGTCTGCTTATCGGCGTCGGGCAGGGCTTCCAGCCGGTCGCCGGCTACAATTACGGAGCGAAGAAATACAGCCGAGTAAAGAAGGCTTTCCTTGTCGCGACGGTGATCGGAAGCACAATATCATCCGCCTCGGCGCTCGTCATCCTTCTTTTCCCGACGCAGGTCATGGAATTCTTCAATCCCGAAAGTCAGACCACCGTCGATTTCGGCGTCCGGATGTTAAGATTCTTAGGTCTTTCTCTCCCCGTTCTTGCTTACTCTACCTTTGTGAATCAGCTCTATCAGAGCCTTGGGTATGTGAAGGGGGCGACCTTCCTCGCTTCCTGCAGACAGGGTATATTCTTCATCCCCCTGATCCTTATTTTGCCTCGCGTGATGGGCGAAACGGGGATACAGATAACGCAGGCGGCGGCGGATCTGCTTACCTTTGCCGTTTCTGTTCCCTTCCGGGTATATTTCTTCCGGCGGCTTCCGCGCGAGGACGGAGCCGAACTGCCCACTCGGGCAGTTAAATAAGAAAAATTAAGGAGCAGCTTATCTCATGAGCGGAAATGCCGTGATCGGAAAAAAGATAAACAAAAGAAAAGCTTCAAAGAAACAAGATCCGGCGCCCGATCCGTCGGAAAGGCTTCAATCCCGTGATTCCGACGATATAATAATACCGTATAACAGAATTGAGGAGCAGAGGGTCTCTGACGTTCTTATCAGAGATATCACGCGTTTTCGCGGAGGCGGAAGGCTTATGCTCGTCGCGCGAAGAAGCGTGCTGATCCTTACCGGAGTCCTCCGTCCCAAAAAAACCGAAATAATCAACGGCGAGGGCGAGAAGAACGAAGAGGTCGCGACGATCCTTGCCGCCGAGACCGGCGACAGAGAATGGATAAAAGAATATTTCACCGAGTCGCGTTTGCCGCATATCCTTGGCGAGACGCCCGGAATGTACCTTCTGAGGCAGACAAAAAAGCTCTGCCGTGTTTTCGGTATCGGTGCGAGAGCCGGCAATATCGATCGGCAGTCGGTCGGATGTGCCGTAGATCCGGACCTTTCCTCGGCGCTTCTCCTTACCTCGGCAGCCGCGCTGTGGGGCACGCTGAGGCCTCTTGCGGTATTTTCCTTCTTTGTGATAAACGGTTCCCCGAGAATGAGACTTCTGCTCTCTGCGGAAAAAGGAAGGGCGGACACCGTTTGTTTCACCGGTATCCGCCGATTTGCCGAAAAGGCAGGCATTTATTTTGTTATGCTCCCTCATCCGCGCGGCTTTCTCGTTGAGATGTGCGTTGCGCGACCCGAGCTGTCGCTGCTCGGGTTAAAGAGCGGCGCAGGGTTTTCGGACGGGGATATGCGGCGTTGATGGCATTTCTTTTCCGTATCGTCACGGTGATGCTTCAGCTTTAGGAAGATGCAGAAGGCGGCGATAAGCATAATAAGCCCGACAATAAGGCAATTCAGGACTGTGTTTGCCGTTTTTACCGAAAGCACAAGTTCGCCGGCAAACTCAATAGCCTTGAGCATATACACACACCTCCTAAAAGTCATCTGTGTATATGATACGCCTTAAATATTATCTAATTATTGCCTAAATGCAAATTTTAATTTAAAGTTTGCATTTAAGAAATAATATACAATCTTGCGTTCACAATTACAGTTCCCTGTCGCAAAGGTCAAGTGCCGATGCGATCACGGCATCCATGTCATAATATTTGTACTCACCGAGCCTTCCGCCGAATACGACGTTTGGTTCCTTCTCAGAGAGCACCCTGTATTTTTCGTAAAGCAGGGTGTTTTTTTCGTCGTTTACGGGGTAGTAGGGCTCGTCGCCCTTATTCCATGCCGAGCTGTATTCGCGGCTGATTATTGTAGTCGGAAGCTCTCTGCCGTTTTCGTCAAGTCCGAATTCAAACCACTTATGCTCGATTATACGTGTGAAGGGAGTTTCCCTGTCGGTGTAGTTTACGGCGGCATTGCCCTGAAAGTTCGGAATTTCGAGTCTTTCGGTCTCAAACCTTACGGAACGGTACTGAAGGCAACCGAGCGAGTAGTCGAAGTAGGCATCGATCGCGCCGGTATAGATCACTCTGTCGGCGACAGTTTTCAGCGAGGCACGGTCGGTAAGGTAATCGATCCCGAGCTCCACGTCCGCCCCTTCGAGCATACGCCTGACCATTTCGGTGTAGCCGCCGATCGGTATACCCTGATAACGGGCGTTAAAATAGTTGTTGTCAAAGGTGAACCTTACCGGCAGGCGTTTTATTATAAAGGCGGGCAGCTCGCGGCAGGGCCTTCCCCACTGTTTTTCGGTGTAGCCCTTTATCAGCTTCTCGTAAATGTCGGTTCCGACGAGCGAGATCGCCTGCTCCTCAAGGTTTTTCGGCTCTCCGATCCCGGCGGCACGGCGCTGGCTCTCGATCTTCTCATATGCCTGCTCGGGAGTCACGACGCCCCACATCCTGTTGAAGGTGTACATATTGAAGGGTAGGCTGTACAGCTCACCGTGCCAGTTTGCGACCGGGCTGTTCGTGAAGCGGTTGAAGGTCGCAAAGCGGTTGACGTAATTCCATACGTTGTCCCGGTTCGTGTGGAAAATGTGCGCTCCGTATCGGTGAACGTTTATTCCGTCTATGCGCTCGGTGTAGACGTTTCCGGCGATATGCTCGCGGCGGTCGATGACGAGGACCCGTTTTCCGCGCCTCGCCGCCTCACCCGCAAAGACTGCGCCGAAGAGCCCGGCGCCGACGACAAGATAATCGTAATGCTTCATTTTTGTTTTCCTTTTCTGTTTCCTTTTTGAGGAAGATACGACGGAACCTGCTGAAGGCTATGGGAGTAAAGCTTTTTGCAAGGCAAGATGCCCGGTAAGATGCGGAAAGGCTTTTAAGTACCTGCCCTGACCGACAGATTCACCTCGTCGGGGTCCTTATAGGTAGGCACGGCACGGCGGAGCACCTTCTTGATCTTTTCGGTCGCCTCCGGCGTGGGAGCATTCGCGAGCGTTTCTTTAAGCTCGCCAAGTATCCGGTCTATCTCTTCCCTCGACCTCGGGGTATCGTGTTCTATGAATATCATCTTATTGTCTGTCTTGCTCGTCGTTTCGGATTTGATCAGAAGCTCCTCATAGAGCTTTTCGCCGGGACGGAGACCTACTTCCACTATATCAATGTCGTGGTAGGGCTTCAGCCCGGAAAGCCTTATCATATTCTCCGCAAGGTCGATGATCTTCACCGGCTCGCCCATATCGAGTACGAAAAGGTCGCCGGGTTTTGCCATGGCGCCCGCCTGAAGGACGAGCTGTGATGCCTCGGGGATCGTCATAAAGTAGCGGCAGATGCGTTTGTCGGTCACTGTCACGGGGCCGCCCTGCGCTATCTGTTTTCTGAAGAGCGGAATGACCGAGCCGTTACTGCCGAGGACGTTTCCGAACCTTACCGCAGTGAACGAGGTCCTGCTGTCCGTGCGGCACTGTATGACCATCTCGCAGAGTCTCTTTGACGCGCCCATGACGTTTGTCGGGTTTACGGCTTTGTCGGTCGAGATAAGCACGAACTTTCCGACACCGTACTTTTCGGCGGCGTTCGCGGTATTGTAGGTCCCGATAACGTTGTTCTTTATCGCCTCGGCGGCGCTGTGCTCCATCAGCGGTACGTGCTTATGCGCCGCGGCGTGGAACACCACGTCCGGGCGGTAGAAATCAAAGAGCGCATCGAGCCTATCGGTATCCCGAACCGAGCCTATCTCGACGTCGAGCGTCAAAGCGTCGCCAAAGGAGCTCTTAAGCTCCTGCTGTATATCGTAGGCATTGTTCTCGTAAATATCGAAGATAACGAGCCTTTTCGGGGTGAGCCGAGCGATCTGACGGCAGATCTCGCTTCCGATCGAGCCTCCGCCGCCGGTGACGAGCACCGTTTTGCCCGAATAGTAGCCCTTTACGAAGGTGTCGTTTATCTTTATGCTGTCGCGGAAGAGCAGGTCCTCTATTCTGATATCGTGCATCTCGGGGCGACTGTCAGTGCCGTTTTTCCCGTCGGAGAGCCTTAGGTCGTAGATCCTTACGCGGTACCCGAGAGAGGAGTAGAACTCGAAGAGCTTTGTAACGGCGCTTCCGCTGAGATTCGGAAGTGCTATGATCACTTCTTTTATTCCGTAAGCGGTAAAGATCTCCTTGATACTGTCATCCTCGTCATACACGCGAAGCCCCTTTACGGTGTTGCCTATCTTTTCGGCGTCGCGGTCAACGAAGAGGACCGGTCTGCATTTGAGCTTTACATTCATCATAAGCTCGTCGTAGAGCATAGCCCCCGTCTGACCCGCGCCGATTATCGCGACGGGTATGGCTTCCGAGAGCTGTCCCGCCCTTTTTTTCTTGCAGATTATGCGATAGCAGAAGCGAGAGCTTAGCGAGGCTATGTCAAAGATCGCCACAAGCAGAATGTTTACCCATGCGCTGACGCCGATGGACGGTAGCGCGTAGATAAGGCAGACGGCAAGTCCTCCGCCGAGCATATCGGCGAGAACCATCGTTATGTACGCCGATGAGTTTGAATATCTCCAGACTATCGAATAGGATCTGCTTATAAGCCTTGCCGCCGAGACGAACAGGAAGGTTATAACGCACGCCTCCGCGAACATCCAGCCCTCGTCCCATACAGCGCCCCGTGCGAACTTTGCGAGCAGCAACACGAAAAGCGCCGATAAGACGAATATTGCAGTATCTATCAGCAGAAGGTATTTCCTTCTGCCTCCCTTTGTTTTGCTTTCCATTTCATTATCCTCGGATAAAGTTATTACTTATTCCTGCGATTCCTTTTTACCCTGACCGATTTTGAGTCGGGCTCCTCTTCTATCATAATAAACAAGAGCACCGCGATCATGCCGTACGGTATCGGGCAGAATTCGCCCGGATTCACCTGCGACATCAGGAAAAGACCGCAATATGAGAGCGCAAGTGCCGCAGTCGTAAGGCTTCTCTTCTGCCACAGGAGCCTTACCTGAGTTACGGTTCTTATTGAATAGCAGATAATTCCGAGAGTGCCCATGCTCCCGATTATCTGCGGTATCATCATGTGGTACCAGGGCAGAGTGCCTGTTTTACCGCTGTAAAGGTCACTGTTGGCTGTGTTACCGAGCCCTTTCCCGAAAAGCGGCGCTTCCGAGAAATCCTTCAGCGAGCGTAAGAGCAGCTTCGCACGCGTTTCAGACTGATCGACTATGATGTTTATAAGCCTTCCGGGCAGAGAAAACTTAAAGGCAAGGGCAATTCCGGCGATGAAGCAGAGCAACGTCGCGCCGATGAAGATACCCTTTGCGACTTTTTTCTTTTCGAATACGGCGACGAGAAGAAGGCAGAGAAAAAGCTCGACGGCAGCCATGATAAAGCCTCCGCGCGACCGCGTGAGGACTATCGCGAAAAGCGTCACCGGCACCGAAAGCAAAAAAAATCTGCTTTTCTTCATAGAGAGGAAGAACGCCGACGGCATGGAGATGAGAAGGAAGGTCGAGAGGTTGTTGCCGGGCTGGAGCCTTGCCGAGAAGTAGGTCGAGCTGAAGCCGAAGAAGCCCGCTTCGGTGAATTCCGCCGCTATGTCGGAAAATGTCATACCGTCGCGGAACCGCTCGGTGCAGGCAGGATCGAGTCCGCGTGATTCCCCCCATACCTCGCCGTTCTGCGTCAGACACTCAAAATAAATCTCGAAGGTGTGGAAGCAGGCGAGCATCCCCATAAGGAAGAGTATGAACAGAAACCTTTCGCCGCCGCCCTGTCTCGGCTCTGACTGCGACTTGACGAGAAGATATATACCGACCATCCCGACGCCGAGCATGACGGTATAATAGAGCGCCGTGGGGCTGAAGTATTCTTTTACGGGGATTGTGAACAGCCCGCCGAAGGTCACGGCAAGTGCGACCGCGATAAGCCCCGGAAGGCTTTTTCCGACCCTGAAGGAGGTCTTGTAGTACACGAAGTGGAAGATCAGTGCGCCGACGGGGATCACGGCGAGGAAGGCGAGCTTTATAAAAGTACCGAAGGAATTGTAGCATTGAAGTACCGAGATGCAGACCGCGAGGAGTGGAAAGAGCACCGTCATGAGGTCATCGCAAACGACGAGCAGTGCCGATATGAGGATTATGAAGAACACCGCGCCGGGTACTTCCATTCCGAACGAGATCATGAGGGCGGCGGCAAGGAAGGTCAAGAGCATGAAGGGAAGGCTGAGGCAGAACTCTCTTACTCGTCTCAGCGATTCGGGGACGGGTTTTGGTTGAGACAAGGAATTTATACCCGCGTCTCTGGATCCAGATTGTTTCATATTTAAAGTCTCTTCCGAAAATAGTATTATCAGTCAGATATATTTTAATCATTATACACTATGGATAAGCGAAAATCAATCCCTTTGATGATAAATATAACGGATTTCGATCCGAGTGTGACGAAAATTAACCTTTTTTCTGTCGTTTTGTTATAAATAAAGGGATATAAAGGTGGCGGCAGGCAGTGCCCGCAGCCCTGACTCGCATTTTATTCACTGAAAGGTGAAGCCTTCACCCGGAGGCGGGCAGTGCCCGCGGCCAAACCTCGCGGTTTATTCACCGAAGGGCGAGGTTTTCACCCGGAGCTGATGCTAAAAAAAGTAGGGACCGGCGTCCTCGACGGTCCGTTCTCCTCGCCGTCGACTCGGAGCATAA
>CALYSG010000063.1 GCA_945485605.1 uncultured Clostridia bacterium | reverse complement strand
ATGTCACGGAACATGCAAGCGGTTACGATGCCGCGCGTGAGTCTGAGCTTATCAGCCGTCAGGTCATTGCCGCCGAGGTCAACGGCGACCTTTGCGCACTTACACAACCCCTTTTTGAGGGAGACAAAGTAAAACTTCTTACCTTTGAGGACGAGGGCGGAAAGCACGTTTTCCGTCATACAGCCTCACATATCCTTGCGCAGGCGGTAAAGCGCCTCTACCCCGATGCGAAGCTGACCATAGGTCCGGCGATCGAGACGGGCTTCTACTACGACATAGACTTCGATAAGCCGCTGTC
This sequence comes from uncultured Clostridia bacterium, assembly GCA_945485605.1. GTDB lineage: Bacteria > Bacillota > Clostridia > Oscillospirales > CAG-272 > RGIG3994. The sequence goes on along the minus strand of CALYSG010000063.1, from coordinate 9,191 downwards.
GAACGACGACCTCGGCGCTATCGAAAAAGAAATGCAGAAGATCGTCCATGAGAACCTCAGGATCGAGCGCTTTACCCTTCCGAGAGACGAGGCAAAGAAGCTTATGGAGGAGAAAAACGAACCGTACAAGGTCCTGCTCATTGACCGCATCCCCGAAGGAGACGATATATCCTTCTACCGTCAGGGCGAGTTCACCGACCTATGCGCAGGTCCTCACCTCTTCTCGACGGGCGCCGTCAAGGCGTTCAAGCTGATCCAGTGCACGGGCGCATATTGGGAGGGCGACGCAAAAAACAAGATGCTCGTCCGTATCTACGGCGTGGCGTTCCCCTCAAAGCCCGAGCTTACAGAATACCTCAATATGCTTGAAGAGGCAAAGAAGCGCGACCACAGAAAGCTCGGCGCAGAGCTCGGGCTCTTCGCACTGCGCGATGAGGCACCCGGAATGCCCTTCTTCCTACCGAACGGTATGCTTCTCCGCAATACTCTTATCGACTACTGGCACGAGGTACACAGCAAGTGGGACTACCTTGAGATCTCGACGCCGCAGATCATGAAGCGCACGCTTTGGGAGACCTCGGGTCACTGGGATCACTATAAAGAAAATATGTATACGACGGTCATCGACGGCGAGGATTTCGCGATAAAGCCGATGAACTGCCCCGGAAGCATACTCGTTTATCAGCTCAAGCCTCATTCATATAAGGAGCTGCCTCTCCGTTACGGCGAGCTCGGAAGAGTGCACCGTCACGAGCTTTCGGGCGCACTTCACGGGCTTTTCCGCGTCAGATGCTTCACACAGGACGACGCTCATATCCTCCTTGCCCCCGACCAGATCAAGGACGAGGTGATCCGCATCACGAAACTCTTCGATGAAGTCTATTCGCAGTTCGGTCTGCCATACAAGATAGAGCTGTCCACAATGCCCGAAGACCACATCGGATCCGAAGAGGACTGGAAGGTCGCGACCGACGCCCTTGCCGATGCCATAACGAGCATAGGCAAGACCTACGTCGTCAACGAGGGCGACGGAGCCTTCTACGGACCGAAGCTCGACTTCCATATCCGCGACAGCATCGGACGCACCTGGCAGTGCGGCACGATTCAGCTCGACTTCCAGCTCCCGGGAAGATTCAATCTTGAATATACAGGTTCTGACGGAGAAAAGCACTGCCCCGTTATGATCCACCGCGTCGTATTCGGCTCTGTCGAGCGCTTCATAGGAGTCATCATCGAGCACTTCGCGGGTAAATTCCCGACATGGCTCGCTCCCGAGCAGGTAAGAGTGCTGCCGATCACCGACCGCAACAACGAATACTCCGATCAGCTCATCGCCGAAATGAAGGCGAAGGGCATCCGTTGCACTATCGACAAGCGCCAGGAAAAGACAGGCTTCAAGGTACGCGAGGCTCAGCTCATGAAAATACCCTATATGTTAGTCATAGGCGACCGCGAACAGGAGGAAGGGACCGTCTCTGTCCGCCGCCGCGACAGCAATCAACTCGTATCTATGAATAAGGACGAGTTCCTGTCCATGATCGAAGAGCAGATCAGCACCCGTGCTCTCGACGAGGAGAAATAATCGTAAGAATAAAATATAAAGTGGGAGAACTTTCCTCTAAGCAAGTTCTCCCACGCATTTTTGCCATGATTATTTATTTCTGTACTCGTTTATCATATCGTGCTTGAGTTGCCAGAGCTTTTCGGAGAGGTCGACGTAATAGTTATGGGGGTTCTCAAATCTCAGGACTTCTTCCCATATACTGCCGAGCGAAGCCTTGCAACGGTCGCGGATCTCATCAAGGTTCGGAAGCTTATAGACCTGTTTCCCGCCTCTGAACACTTGGACCATCAGCTCGTTTGCCGTATAGTCTTCCATCGTCCGGCGCTTCCATGTGTACTCGGGATCGAATATCTCAAGCGGATTCGTGATGTCGATATGCTCGTCGTAAATACATACAAGGTCTGCCTCTGCCTTTGCGCTTTCATTGCTGTAAAGCCTGTATGTCTTCTTGAAGTGCGGGGTCGTGATCTTTCCCGGGTTCTCGCTGACCTTTATTTTCGGAATGACCTTTCCGTTATCGTCCTCTACCGCCGCCAGCTTATAGACAGCTCCGAATACCGGATCGCTCTTCGCCGTGATGAGTCGTTCACCGACTCCGAAAGCGTCGATCTGCGCCCCCTGCTGGAGCATTTCGCGGATAAGGTACTCGTCAAGCGAGTTGGAAATTACGATCTTGCACTCATAGAGTCCCGCATCGTCGAGCATACGCCTTGCCTTCTTCGTCAGGTAGGTCACGTCGCCTGAATCTATCCTTATACCGCATTTTGTGATGCCCTTCGGGATAAGAACTTCCTTAAATGCACGGATCGCATTCGGGATACCGGATTTTAAAACATTATAGGTATCGACAAGCAGAGTCGATGAGTGAGGATATACCTCGCAATAGGTACGGAATGCCTCATATTCGCTGTCAAACATCTGAACCCATGAGTGCGCCATGGTTCCCGATGCCGGAACGCCGTAGACCTCGTCGCTTATTGCACAGGCGGTGCTCGCTACTCCTCCGATGTAAGCCGCACGTGCTCCGAGCATCGCGGCATCGGCTCCCTGCGCGCGGCGCGAGCCGAACTCGCTCACCGGTCTGCCTGCGGCGGCGCGGACGATCCTTGAGGCTTTAGTCGCTATCAGTGACTGATGATTTATCATGCAGAGCATATATGTCTCGATAAACTGTGCCTCTATCGCCCTTGCGCGGACTGTTATAAGAGGCTCGCCCGGAAAGACCACAGTGCCCTCGGGCACAGCCCATATATCACCCGTGAAACGGAAGGTTCTCAGATAGGCAAGGAATTTCTCCGAGAAGAGCTTCTTTGATCTCAGATACTCAATATCATCGTCATCGAATTTAAGACCGTTGATGTATTCGACTATCTGCTCAAGGCCTGCGGCTATCGCATAGCCACCGTGATCGGGATTGTCGCGGTAAAAAAGGTCAAAATACACTATCTTGTCGCCCATTCCCTTCTCAAAATAGCCGTTCCCCATGGTCAGCTCGTAAAAATCGAAGAGCATCGTAAGATTTCTGCTTATGTCTTTCATATTATCTCCTTTCGGCAAAATCCGGTTAAGTCTTAATTGTTTTCTTTGTCTTTCTTTTTGCGCCCCTGCACTGTCGTCAGGACAATTACCGCAGCTGTCAGCACCAAGATCGCAACTGTGAGTACGACAGCGCGAGGATCAATTCCGCCATCCGTATCGTCATCGCTCATTATCCTTTCGCGTTCCTCGGCGATCTTATCACTAAGCTCCGAATTGCTGTACTTCGTGCTCAGTGCCTTGACCGAATAGACATTTACGGAATAGTCGTGCTCCTCGCCCGCGATTCCCTTCGCACCTATGCGGAGATACTGCGCGATATTCTCGGAGGTCATCGACGACACGTCAAGATAGACCGTATACTTCTTCCCGGCGACAAATCCCCCACCCATGTATTCGTTTGTGAAGCCCTTTCCGCCGATCTTCAGAAGTATTTCATACTCCTTTACGTCGCTTCCGGTGTCTCCGACCGAGAATTCAACTGCGATATAGTCGGTATAGCGGAAGCTCTCCTCGTATTTGTAGCCGTAAGCTGCAAAGCAGTACTCACCCTGCGCCTCGCCGACACCGTTAAAGCCCGCCACGAGGGCCCTTCCGTATTCGTCTCTGTCAAGCGCGATAGAATTACATCCCGTCCCGGCGTACCAGCCGTTCAGACCTACCGTAGAACGAAAATCAAAGTAAACATACGTACCCTTTATCCCCGCCGGAGCCGTTCTGAGGAACTCCCCTCCTCCTATCACCCTTGAGGCGAGTCTCTGCCTGTCCTCATCCGAGATAACCTCTCTCCAGTCGAACAGCCCGAAATACTCGAGGATGTCGTCGGCTCTGACATAAGCCTCCGCATCCTTAACATCGATATAACGTAACCTGTGAATGATCTCGTTCGCGGCGTAAGTCTCGCCCGCGTTCTCTTTATCGGAGAAGGACACTATGAATGCCGAAACATTTTCCTTCTGCGCATACAGACGGTAAAAATTATATACATATGATGCAGAGAGCGCATTTCCGGAAGTCTCTCTGTCGGGCTCCCAAAGGTATATAAGCGATTCCGAAACGTGTCCGTACTTTCTCGACAGAGAAATGACTGACGCCGTTGCAACCGAAAGATTCTCCGAGGATATATATCCGCTTTTTTCGTCGGCAGGTTTAACAGAAGGTACTTCGGGAAAATCAGTAACGCCTTCTTTTGATGAATCCTTGGCACCGGGATCCGGATCCGAATTCTCTCCCGTATCGGCAGTATCCGATGGCAGTGAGCCGCCCTCTGAGCCATTGCCGTTAACGCCGTCGATCTTTTCGGTAATATCGTTATTCATACCGCAGGGATTGCGGTCGCTCTCTATCATAACGCCGAAGTCGGGACTGCCGTAGATATGCGCCAGCTCGGCTATCGCGGTCAGGAAATCCTCTGCGCATATCCCGCCGTCATTTATCGTCCAGTCGGAGGATACCGGCACCGTCAACGAACAGCCGGTCCCGATGTCGTTTATCGCAGATGCCACCGCGCGGATATATTCATAATAAGCCTCGGCGTATTTGTCCTCGGTCAGATCACCTATGTCATTGACGTCAACAATATCGTTCACACTCTTGCCGACAATGAAGCCGCTTATCCTACCGTACTCACCACCCGAATATCTCGATGCTATAAACGAGGCGCATACGTACGCCGAAAAGCTCCCGTCAGCATCTGTCACGGCATTTGCCGAATACGGCTTCACCTTGCCGCGCCTTACAAGTCTCACAAGCACATCGGAGCCTGCCCCGGTCAGTATCTTCACCTGATTGTCGATCTCGGCAATGTATTCCTTGCTTATTCTGACCGTCTTTCCGAATACAGTATAGAGATATCCGCCGCTTCCTCCGCTGATAACGCGGTCGGTGTTCACCTCGACTATGACAGTCCCCGCCTCAGCCCTGAGTGCCGAAGCAAGCCTTACGCTCTCGATCCCCTTGAAGCCGCAAGAGAGTTTGCCGGTTTCCGCGATCGGGACGGTAGGCTCTGATACTCTTATATATATACCGCCTTTTGTCTCAAGGGCTATAACGTACCTTGCGCAGCGAGCCGCAAAGAGCTCTGCCGTGTCGGGCTTTATGTCAACAGAGATCAGCGTCGTCATCGGTATACCGGAAACGGTGGGAATGAGCTTGCCCTTCTCAATATCAGCTATCTTATCACCGGGGCCGAGGGCAAATATCGCTATCGTGCAGTCGGCGTGGTCACGCACCGCAGACGTTGAAAGTGAGCCCTTTATCCTGACTCTGTCGGTCTTAAGATCATAAGCACAGGATGAAATTCTTCCGGGAACGGCTGTTGAGGCAGAAACGCCAAAGCCTTTGCCGATCAGCCCGACGCCATCCTCGTTTCCGAAGGTCGGGAGCACGACAAAACAAGGCAATATAATCGCGCAAAGAAGTATCATTGCCGCGATCGACATACGTTTTTTCATATTCACAGCCCCCCTCCCGAGATCTTTACATTTATTTTTATTATACCATACATTTCCCGAAAAAAAAAGGTCTAATTGTCAACAAACATATTTATCTCGTACAAAGATGCAAAAAATGCTACCGAAAGCCCGTATTTTGCTCTCTCGCTTGACATATCGGGCGCACGGTGTTATAATTTACATACACAGATCATTGCCGAAAGGAGATCTTCTATGGATTTTTGGTCTGAAATACCCGTAAAACTTATAAAAGGAAGGGGTTGCGTCAGAAAAAACAGCGAAGCTCTCGCGCTTGGGAAGCGGGCGGTCATTGTCTGCGGAAGTCACGGTGCACGCGCCTGCGGAGCTCTCGAAGATGTCACATCGGTGCTCGGCAGCCTCGGAATTGATTATCATATCTTTGACCGAAGTCGTGAGAACCCTCCGCTCGAGCTCTGCTTTGAGGGCGGAAGGGAGTGTGCCGCTTTCTCCGCCGATTTTGTTATAGGTATCGGCGGCGGCTCTGCGCTCGACGCGGCAAAGGCGATCGCTCTTTTCGCCGGTGATCCTCAGCTTGACAGCGAGAATATATTCGACAAGGAGCTGAAGAAGGCGTCGCCTCTCCCGCTCGTCGCGATACCGACGACGTCGGGCACGGGAAGTGAATCAAACGCCACCGGAGTTCTTACTCTACCCGGAGGACTTATAAAGAAGTCATTCGCCTCCGAATTCCCGAAGGTATCCTTCCTCGACCCGGATTACACTGCGTCACTTCCCTTCCGTACAGCTCTCAGCTGCGTACTCGACGCTTTCGCGCATGCTGTCGAGTCCTACTTATCACCGAAATCGACCGAAAACTCGCGTGCCGCGGCACTTTATGCCGCCGAAATGATATGGAATGTATTATCAAAAGCTCCTGTGGAATTCGGAGAAAACGAGCGCGAAGAGCTTCAGCTCGCCGCCTGCGCCGCAGGATATGCTATAAGCGTCACGGGCACCGGCTTCCCTCACCCGATGGGCTATTCGCTCACGACGATAGACGGAATACCGCACGGCTTCGCATGTGCTGCCTTCTACCGCAGTTACATCGAATACAATGAAAAAGCTACGGCAGGTAAAGAACTCCTCGATACCTTCTGCAAAAAGGCACTCGGCAACGCCTCACCGGAAGATATCGCACATCTGATACCGTCGCTTGCAAACGTGAGGCTGACTATGACCGATGATGAAATCGAGCGCCACGTTTCACTTATAAAAGACGCAAAGAATTTCAAAAATAGCCCCTATGTGCTTAATAATGACGAAAAGCTGACAATATACTCGGATCTTTTCGGAAAATAAATAACTATCTCAGGAGACATAAGAAAACAATGCTTGAATATCTTAAAAAGCAGGTATACGAAGCCAATATGTGCCTTGCCGTGCGCAATCTCGTTATAGGCACTTGGGGAAATGCCAGCGGTATCGATCGTGAGCGCGGACTGATCGTCATAAAGCCCTCCGGCGTCGCTTACAGCAAAATGTCGGCGATCGACTTCCCTGTCGTAGACCTTGACGGCAATGTCGTCGAAGGGTCCATGAAGCCCTCGATCGATACTCTCACACACATCGAACTTTATAAAGCCTTCCCTAACATAGGCGGCATCGCACACACACATTCGCTCTATGCTTCGTCATTTGCACAGGCAGGACGCGGAATAAAGCCATACGGCACAACGCACGCCGATTTCTTCCCCGGAATAATCCCCTGCACAAGGAAAATGACCCCGAACGAGATCTCCTCCGATTACGAAAGGCACACGGGACTCGTGATAGCAGAGACCTTTGCTGAGCTTGACTATGAGCTTCTTCACGCCGTCCTCGTCCACTCGAACAGCCCATTCACTTGGGGCAAGGACGCCGCCGATGCCGTTGAATCGGCAATAGTTCTTGAGAGCATCGCACAAATGGCGTTTCAGACTGAGATGCTTCAGCTCGCAAAATGCGGAGTTCCTATGCAGCAGGACCTTCTTAATATGCACTTCAAACGCAAGCACAAACAGGAACAATAATTTCAAAATAACACCGAGGAGAGCCTTTCGGCTCTCCTCGGTGTTATTTTCACTGAATTATCGGATCAGCTTCCGGACTTTTCAAGTATCGCCTGGATCTTTGCGCAGAGCTTATCGGTGTTCTCTGCGGCGCCCTCAACGTCCTTCTTCCAGTTGGCAGCTTTGTCGGTCGCTATAGCGTTTCTGAAAAGTGACTGGCAATCGCCGAGCTGATCGCTGAACATACGGCCGATATCGAACACAAGGTTGCTCTTTATGATATCGTACATCTGACGCGAGACGGGATCGTTAACATACTTACCCTTAAGGGTACGCTCGTAAACGACGGGTGTGACTACCTTGTAGTTCTGGTATGCATAGTATTCCATAACGGCGGAAGCCATGGTCGGATCCTTGCAGCGCTCTAATATGCCGTAGAAGGTGAAGGGGTTGCCGATAACGGTGGAATAGCTGGTCTTCGATCCGGCAGCATACTTGGGGCACGGAACGATAACAAAGTCAAGGTTCGGGTTATCAATAGTTGCAAGGACCTTGAAGCTGACACGGGCACGGTCGGTCATGAAGAGAAGACGGCCGTTTCCGAATTCTCTCTGATGATAAACTTTGTCTTTGGTGTAGATACCGTCGTTGGTCTCATAGAAGAGGTGCTGGAGTTTCTTGATAGTGTCGGCGACAGCGTCGCTCTTCATCGACTTTGAAACGGTAAGCTTACCCTGCGAGTTGTATTCGCAGATGACGGCACCGGTTCCGTAGAACCACGGGTCGGCATGAATGGTTCTGGTCATGTAAGCGAAGGTATCGCCAACAGCCTTTGAACCGCTGCTGTTACCGTCGGCAGCCTGATAAATGTTTTCGCACATCTCGAAGAACTTGTCATAGGTCCAGTCGCCCGATGCAACGAGCTCCTGCGGGTTCTGAAGCTGATGCTGCGAAAGTATCGTCATATTGACGTAGCAGACATACATCATGTAAAGAGTATTCAGCGAGATATCACCGGAAGCGAAGTAGAGGTTATCGCCGAAGGTGATCTGCTTGATAAGGTTCTTCGGCCACCATTCGCGGCTGAAGTCGAGGTATTCGCAGTCGTCACCGGTAAGGTTCTTGAAGTAACCGTCAACCGATGCCGAAGCCGCGGTAAGCGAGTATGTAGCGAACATATGGTATTCTTCCGAATCCGTACCGTCGTGTATAGCCTTCAATTTGTTTTTGAAGGTGCCGATGTTCTGGGCATTTCCCTTTTCTCCTACCCATGCAAGCTCAACGCCGAGGCGGTCTTCAACATTTGAGTTTCTCGTCCAGAGAGCGTTGTTTACATCGTCGCCGTCAGCGGCTTCAATGTCGAATTCGTTGTGTTCAACGTCGCTCCAGTAGAGGGTCCTGACGACCTTATCCTGATACTTTACATCGTCGGGTATTACGGGCGCATCGGTAACCTGAGTAACGTTTCCACCGGTGGTCGTCGTTACTTCATCCTCCTTTGGCTCGGTCGTTGTTTCACCGTTGTTGACATTCGGCTGTGTGCAGGCGACAAGCGGCACAAGCATAGCAAGGATAAGCACGCATACAATGATTCTTACAAGTGTCTGCTTTTTCATGATTTTCCTCCTG
>CALYSG010000062.1 GCA_945485605.1 uncultured Clostridia bacterium | reverse complement strand
ACCTCGTGAGTGCGGCGGAGCGAACGTGCAAAGCCCTCCTTATCCGGTGTGTTCTTATAGTAAAAATTCGTCATGGTACTTAGTTTCATGTTTTTTCTCCTCTCATTCGATCAAAAATCGGTTTTCTTGCAACCTATTGTTATCGGGTATCCCGCGGGCATCCTTGCCGCTTCCTCTTTCGCGGTGGCTGTGTGGTCGTCAAGCGGAGGATAGAATGAATACTTCTCCTGCCTTGCGGGACTCTTCATATCGCGTTTTTCAACACTCGGGCAACGGTCGGAGGCTATGTATGCGTCAAGAAGATTCTTAAGCTCACGCACACGCGGATCTTTTTCGTCGTATTTGTCCTTTGCGTCGGGGAAAGAGTCAAAATAGAAGTACCTGTCACCTATTGCGGAATAGACGAGCTTGTCTTTGCCCGAGGTGACCATATACTCTCCCGCGGTGCCGTTCGAGTACTGCGAATACACGAGCTCGTGCTTATCCGCGAAGAGGTTGACTCCGTCGTACTCGCCCTTATTATAGTCAATTCCGGCGAGAGACAGAAGCGTCGGCGCAAGGTCGACAAGGGATGCGGGATCGTGACGCACTTCGTGCTCCTTGCCGGGGACCTTTATCATAAAGGGGATGTTCGAGGCGCTGTCGAGCATCGTGCGCTTACCCATTGAACCGTAGTCTCCCATCATATCTCCGTGATCCGAAGTGAAAACTATCACCGTGTCGTCATATATACCCTTTTTCTTTAAGACATCTATTATTCTTGAGATCTGGTAATCCACAAATGATATGCAGGCGTAGTAGTGCTGATAGAGCAGCTCAAGTCTTCTCGGAGAGATCCCGAAGGCATCTGTCGTGTACTTGTTCCTCAGAAGATCCTCGTAGGAATCGGGATCTTCGGGAACAAAGGCGCGTCGGATAGGGCTTCTGTACATCTTGTTCCACGGTGCAGGCGGCGCGAAGGGCGGATGCGGGTGAATAAAGGAAGCCACGAGGAATATTGGCTCACTGTCCGAGTCGGCATTCTCGAGAAACTCAACGGCGCGATCTCCTATCCACTGTGTCGGGTGGGCCTCCATCGGGAGCTGCGAGACCTGCGGAACATAGTAAAGCTCGGTCCTCTGTCCGTGATAATCAAACACATTTCCGTAAGGCGAAGCCTTAAGCCACTTCGTGTAATCGTCGTGAAGCGGATCAGCCATCTCCTCCTGAGAGATGCGCGTCCTAAACCCGAGCGGCGCGTAAAGGTCGGGGGTATAGTGCATCTTTCCGATACAGCAGGTATTATATCCCGCCTTCGTGAATTCGGAGAAGAATCCCTCGCCACTGTAGACCGTGTCCTTTGTGTTCGTATTGTTTCCCGTGCGGTTGCAGTACTGCCCCGAGAGCATCGAAAGCCTTGCCGGTACACATACCGGAGACGGAGTATAGGCTCGGTCGAAGCAGACCGCACCCTCGGCTATCGAGTCGAGCGCCGGCGTGACTATCTCATCATTTCCGAGCGCGTGGATCGTATCGCTGCGTTGCTGATCCGTAAAAAGCAACAAAACGTGTTTTTTCTTTTCCATAAGCTCCCCCATTTCGTTTTCGGTACCTATATTTTACACCAAAAGCCTCGCCGTTGCAAGCAGCGGAGCAAAATTTTCTGTTTACTTTTCGGATTATATTCCGTTCGAGCTGAAAGACTCAACTGCCTCTCTATCCCGACAGACGTAAAATCCGGAGCGGCAGATCTGCCGCTCCGGAAATATTTTTATTTTATATGGTCGCTCCCGTCGTCGGGAATGACGCGTTTGACCGCTTCTATTGCACATTCGATCATACTGTCATCCGGTTCTTTTGTTGTAATTCTCTGCATCCAGAGTCCCGGAGCCGACATTATTCGGGTAAATAAGTTATCGTGCTTTCCCGCGAGCCTTATGAGCTCATATCCTATGCCGACGATAAGCGGCAGGAAAACAAGAGAGGTCGCCGTACGGATAAGGGTGTAAACGAGCTTGTTCGATAGCACCGAAGCGGGCAGGATGTTCTGATAAAGTATCCCGATCGGGATCATAACCGCAATGCTGACAAGCACCATCAGAAAAAGGAACGAAGTACCGCAACGGGGGTGGAATCTGCGCTCACGCTTTACATTCTCGACGGTAAGCTCGTGACCGTGTTCGTAGCAGAAGATAGTCTTGTGTTCGGCACCGTGATACATGAAGACGCGTCTTATGTCCTTCATAAGCGACACGAGCGACATATATGCGACAAGTATTATCATCTTTATCACACCCGAGATGACGGTCAACCAAGCAGAATGTTCAGAAGCGGCGTTCGGTCCGAGGATCAAAGTGCCGAGGAAGGTCGGCAACCATATAAACAGAACAAGTGCAAGCGCCAATCCGAGCACGGTACCGATCGACATAACGGCGGCGGTCGTCGCGCCGGTTCCCTTCTTTTCTTCTTTCAAAGGCTCTTCTTTTGCAACCTCTTCTTTTGCCTCCGTAACCTCTTCTTTCTCTTCAGGCTTTTCTTCCGACATCTCGACGGTACTTTCGGCGAGCGGTTCATCTGAAGTTTCCGAAGCCTTTTCTTCAACCGATTCTTCGGCTTTTTCTTCGGAGGGTGTAGCGTCCTTGTGCTTTTTTTCGGATTTTGCCCGTTTTTTGGATTCCTTCTCGCGGGCGGCTTCCTCTTCAAGCTCCTCGAGCCCCGAAAGCTCTGCCGAGCGCGTAAGGCACTTCATACCCGTCTTCATGGAATCGACGAAATTGAAAATTCCGCGCACAAAGGGCCATCTCGTTATCGCGGGACGGTTAGGTGCAACCGTATCCCACTCCTCGATGACTATCTCACCTTCGGGGTTGCGTACAGCCATGGAAGTGCGTTTCGGGCCGCGCATCATGATGCCCTCAAGAAGCGCCTGACCGCCGATAGAGGTCTTTATCCCCTTGTTTTTCTCTTTATCTTTCAAAAAATTGTCTCCTTTTTGTCCCTTTAAGGGGCTGATCGTTAATTAAAGTTATTATAGCTCGCAAATGTGAACTGTGTGTGACGGCAGGCGCAAATACTTTGCATACTGCGTTATTTTACTTTCACAATTCACATATAATAGACTGATTTTTGGCGGAGGTAAAGTTATGACTCTTGACAAGGCGGCACGCGGAGAAAAGCGCAGGGTAATTTCGGTCGGAGGATATGGAATAATCCGGACAAGGCTTCTTGAGCTCGGGTTTGTGCCGGGAACAGAGGTTACGGTCGGGCGTCGCTCGCCATTCGGTGATCCGGTCGAGGTCAAGCTCAGAGGCTACAGGCTGACTATGCGCATATCGGATCTGAGACTTATAAAAGTCGAAAGGACGGCTCTCAAATGATGATCCGAATAGCACTCGCGGGAAACCAGAACTGCGGGAAAACGACACTTTATAACCTTCTCACAGGCTCAAATCGCAGAGTCGGGAACTTCCCGGGTGTCACGGTCGAAAAAAGATCGGGGAGACTTCGTTCGTCATACAGGGCGGAAGCAGAGATCACAGACCTACCCGGGCTTTATTCACTCTTTCCCTATTCCGACGAAGAAAAAGCCGCCGCAGACTTCCTTCTCTCGGAAGAAGAAAGTCCCGACGCGTTGATGATCGTTGCCGATGCCACCTGCCCGGCAAGGTCGCTGTACCTCGCCCTTCAGCTCGCCGAAACGGGGCTTCCTGCGGTACTGGCACTCAATATGTACGACCTTCTGACCGAGCACGGAGGATATTGTGATACAAAAAAGCTCGAAAAAATGCTTGGGATCCCCGTTTTTGCCGTGTCGGCAGTCGAAAATACGGGGATAGAGGCTCTCGTAGGCACGGCGGCAGGACTCGAAAAACGCAAAAGTAAGCCCGACTCCCCCGACTTTTCGGAAAATGCGATCGTGAGAAGATACCTAAACGTTGACACACTTTGCCGCGAGTGCTTCGTAATGCCGAGCACAGATTCCGAGAGCAGGTCGGAGAGAGCCGACAGGATCATCTGCGGGCGTTTTTCGGCGATCCCATGCTTTCTTCTATTTATGCTCTGCGTCTTCTTTCTTACATTTACGCTCGGCGGGGGGCTTATGTCCGGAATGCTCGGAAGGGCTTTTGAAGCGCTCTCAACAGCCATCGGAGACGCAACAGCGGCGGCAGGCGTCGCACCGGTCCTTACCGACCTTCTTACCGACGGAATAATAGCGGGGGTAGGAGGAGTTCTCTCATTTCTCCCGACCGTTGCGATACTCTTTTTGCTGCTCTCGGTCGCAGAGGACAGCGGGTATATGGCAAGGATAGCCTTCATTTTCGACCGTCCTATGCGCCTTTTCGGGCTTTCCGGAAGAGATGCCGTGCCGCTTCTTATGGGCTTCGGTTGTTCGGTCCCGGCGATCCTTGCCGCAAGGACATCGACCTCCGCGAAAGGCAAGCGGCGGACGGTATACCTCGTGCCGTTCTTCGCCTGCTCCGCAAAGCTACCGGTCTTTACATTCTTTTCATCTCTCTTTTTCGGAAAATACAGGATCGCGGTCATCGCGGCGCTGTACCTCACGGGGATCGCGACAGGGCTTCTGTCAACGCTTACCTTTCGCGGAAAAGAAGTCCCCTCCTATATGCTTGAGCTGCCCGAATACAGACTTCCGAGGGCTAAAAATGTCCTTCGTAACCTATCCGACCGTTGCGCTGACTTCGTTAAGCGAGCCTTTACCGTCATATTTCTCGCCTCGGTCGTCTGCTGGGCTCTCGGATATTTTGATCTCTCATTTCATCATGCGGCGGAAAATGAAAGTATCCTCACCGCACTCGGCGGTCTGATCTCACCGATTCTAACGCCACTCGGATTCGGTGATGCAAGGCTTGCGGCAGCTCTCTTTGCCGGACTTTTCGCAAAAGAGGCGGTGCTGAGCAGCCTTGCGGTCTCTCCGGGAGTGTCGTCTCTCGTTTCTCTCTTTCCTACGGGAAGGTCTGTATGCGCCTTTCTCGTGTTCTTCCTGCTTTACCCGCCCTGTCTTGCCGCCTTCACGGCATCGAAGAAGGAGCTGTCGTCCTTTCCACGCGCCTGCCTGCATACGCTCGCAAGGCTTCTGACAGCCTACGCCGCGGCAGCGATAATAAATAATATCCCAATATGATCTCAAAGAGAAAAAACGGCCTCCCCTGAGTAAAGGGAGACTGTTTTTATGAAAAAGCTCCGTAGAACGATCGTCTCACAACGATATGCTTTATTCAGTCTATATTTGTAACCGTCCCTATAAATATCGGCAATCCCGTTGCGTCGTCGATAATCGCGTAGATAAAAGGTCTGTCAAGCGTCACGGTGTGATAATTCAACGGTAGCTCGGCGGATTCGCAATTCATCTCTACTGCTGTTGCTGCACCCGCCTTAGTTCCCTTTTCATCAACGGTTATATGAGTTTTATGAAGCACCCTGTTTATATAGATATTCCCTTCGGAGACCACGGCAAGTCCCGAAAAGTCGGCCATGCCGGAGTCGAACGGCATAGTCATTCCAAGGGATTGGAGAATATCCTTCATCTCGACCTTGTAGTCGTATTCAAACTTCGGCATCGTCGCGATGACCTTCTCGTTCTTCGCATTTTTCACAGCCGAGAGGAAGCCCTCGCCGGTCAGAAAATCAAGATAACTGTCAAGAGATACGCCCTCGTTCGGGAGCAGAGCCACGAAGCTGTAACCGCCCTTGTAGGGCTTTTTGAAGCCCGTAGCCTTGCCGTCGTCGATGAAGCCCCACTCCTCCGAATGCATCATCGAAACCTTTTGCCTCTTTCCGTCGGCAGAGGTAAAATATCCGTCGCGGATCTGATCCTCGAAGTAGATGTCCTTCCACTCGGCATCGAAAAGCACCGTGTTTATGAGGTACATTACGGCATCCCGGTCTATTTCGTCGAGCATATCCTTTATCATACCGTCGGTTTTCTCCTCTATCCAACGGTTGATGTCGTCGCAGGTTTTCTTATCGAACGGAGCCTTATATACATCTGCGGAATAGTAGTCGGCGTTCTTCTGAAGAAAATCGCGCTTCACGTCAAGTGATTCTATGTCGCGGAACCATATCGAATTTGCCAGCACGAGCTTAGCCTTCTCGAACGACGGCAGGTCATTCATATAGGTGTAAAGGTACTCATTAAGCGTTTCGATATCCATACCGTTTCCAAGCAGAGCTTCCATCTGCTCTTTCGTCTCACCCTTCGCTCCGTTCGCCGTCATGGCAAGGGCAAGCATCACCGAAAGCGGCGACACGAGCGCGTTGTCTTCACCCTTTGCGGTAGCCCTGAAGAGCTTCAGGGCGAAGTCCGCCGAGCCTTCTGCAAAGGTCAAATCGGTCTTTTTTCCGTTCACCTGCCCGGGAAGTATCCCGTCCGAAACATTATCGGCGCTTATCTTCGCGCATCCGCTCATCGCGGCAACCGAAGCAAGTACCGAAAGGAGCAAAAGAACAGAAAGGATCCTCTTTTTCACTGCCATAATAGTTTTATCCTCCTCAAATATTATTTCGCAAGATCAAAAATACATTCACGCGTCCATTCGCCCTCAAGCGCGGCAAGCTGCACCGGAGTAAGGCTGACACGTATCTCCCTGCCGTCGCTGAACGCTATACCCGCATCGGCGAGAGCAGCCTCGGCTTTTTCCCTCGCGTCGGTACTCTGCGTAAGGATAAGGATCGGGATAGCCTCCGAGATTCCGGACGACTCCGTCATACCGCTGCCATCATCCTCGGGCAACTCGCGCGTAAGCTCGGAATAAAGCCCCGAAGTCACCTTAAGCCCCCGCCAATCATGTATTTCCTGACCGACTTCAGCCTTCTCGTCAGCTCCCAAATTCGGGCTGCTTCCGGCTTCGGGTCTGTCACCGACTCCTGCCATATAGCCCGCCGTGAAGATTGCCGAAGCGATGATAACGCAGACGACCGCTGCAAGGGCGGCAAGTAGCGTCATCCTTCTTTTTTTTGCATGTCGGCGAATAAAGTGAGCTCTGACCTTTGACTCGTCCGCCGAAGCAATAAGATCGTCTCCGATCCCGCTCATCGCGTGCGAAAGCATTTCACCGATCATACATCAAATCCCTCCTTTCGAAGGAGCTTCATAAGCCTTTTTCTCGCTCGGAAAAGCCTTGCGTAAATCCCGTTTTCACCGATACCCGTTATTTCCGATATGCTCCCGGCGCTGTCGCCGTAAAAATATCTTCTGATAAATATTAACCTCGTGTCGGCATCAAGCGTCCTGATAAAGCCGTCAAGGATAAAGGACAGCTCTTCTGATCTGCCGGCATTCGCTTCGGTGTCGGCAAGGACGCTTTCAAGCTCGGATGAAAACGGAACTACCTCGGCACTTCGTTTTTTTGCCCTTCCTCGATCGGCGCGGTCGAGCGAAATATTCCTCACAATACGGCAAAGGTAGGCGTAGTAGTTGTCCGGGCGCGTCGGCGGGATCGAATTCCACGCGGCAAGGTAAGTGTCGTTGACGCACTCCTCCGCGTCCTCTCGGCATCCCGTTATGTTCTCCGAGATACCGAAAAGCCTTTTGCCGTACTTTTCCGCCGTCGCGCTTATCGCCGACTCGTCGCGCTCAAAGAAAAGCCCGATTATTGCACTGTCAAGCACTCGTACTCTCCTTTCCGCGGCGTTTTTTCCCTGCCGTCACCTTATAAGTAGGATTATTCTTCCTTTTCTTACGGTCAGAAAAATTTTTCATCAATTATTTTATCATATATGTACCTTCGTGTCAAACAAAAATGATCTGCCGAACGGCGTGCAAAGATAGCGAAAAATTGAAAATCAATTTACGCCGTTCCGAAATATTCTTTGCGGCTTAAACAGCCGCATTCCGCAAGCGGAAACAGAATATTTCCAAAACAAATTGCAGACCGAAAAGCAGAGCATTTTTGTTACTGTTAAAGTCTGTCGACCTTGAGGTTCGGGAAGTATTTGCAGAATTCCTCGATCTCGGCGCGAAGGTCGGCTCGCAATAATATACCGCATTTATGACTGCGAGCGAAATATACAATAACACGAACGAAAGATACATTGATTTATTGCGCATATCGGCGTATAATTAAATCAAAAAATACAACGGAGTAAAAAACATGAAATTTCTCACACGCACTTTATGTGAAGGCGGTTCTCTGATTCGCCTGTCTCCCGATGCGGGCGAGCAGGTTCCCGACGTCGGTAAAGACAGAGTAAACATTTATCCCGTCGAGAGACAGGAGATCATTGGCATCGGCGGAGCCTTTACCGAAAGCAGCGCCTACAACTATTCCCTCCTTGACGAAGCCGGCAAAAAGAAAGCTATGGAGCTGCTTTTCGGTGAAAGCGGACTTCGTTACAACTTCTGCCGCCTCTGCATCGGATCGTCCGACTTCGCTCACGATATGTACGATTACCTTGAAGAAGGTGACGAAACGCTCGCGAGCTTCTCGATCGACCGCGACCGAAAATATGTGATACCGATGATTCACGATGCGATGGAGACTGCAAAAGGGGTCGGCGAAGAGATAGTGTTCATAGCATCGCCCTGGAGCCCCCCCGCCTTTATGAAGGACAACAAGAGCCGCGTCCAGGGACACCTTATGCCCGAATACCGTGAGCTTTACGCCGAATATTTCGCGCGCTTTGTCGAGGAATATGAAAAGGAAGGTATACGTATTTTTGCTGTCACGCCTCAGAATGAACCTCTCGCAGGCTCGCTCTGGGACAGCTGTCAGGAGAGCGCCGAGGAAGAGATCGAACTGATAAAGGCTCTCTCCGCGGCATTCAAGGCTCACGGCCTTGACACGAAGATCCTCGGCTGGGATCACAACAAGGGCAGGCTCTACCACCGAATGGAGAAGGTCTATTCAGAGGTCGGCGACCTTTGCGTGGGTGCCGCCTTCCACTGGTACTCGGGTCAACACTTCGACGAAGTAGCCCTCATGCGTGAACAGTATCCGGAAAAGTTGCTCGTTCTGTCGGAATACTGCAACGGTCTCGGCAGAAAGGTCTTCGATACCTACGGCTCCGAGCTTATCGGTGACTTCACACACGGGGTGCAGGCAGTATGCGAATGGAACCTTATGCTCGGCATGGTCGGCGAGCCTTATCACGACCGTGAATTCGGTTGCTCGGCACCACTCATGTCGGACGGCAAGGAGATCACACTCCGCCGCAGCTACTTTGAGACCTACCTGTTCTCTCATTTTGTTAAGAGAGGAGCCAAGGCTCTCGCAACCTCGTCATACAGAAGTGACCTTACCGCCGCGGCATTCCGAAATCCCGACGGAAAGATTATCGTTGTCGTAAGCAACTCGTCAGACACAAACATTCAGTATAACCTCTCGGTATTCAACAGACTCTACAAGGTCATGATAGCCCCCCAATCCATGGTGACCTACGAGATAGAGGAATAGTTTACGTAAAAATGATCTCCGACATAAAATGTCGGAGATCATTTTTATATCCTGTAATAGTCCCTGTACCACTCGGCAAAACGGCGCAGTCCCTCACGCAAAGGTGTGTTTGGCT
>CALYSG010000061.1 GCA_945485605.1 uncultured Clostridia bacterium | reverse complement strand
ATAATTAATACGTGATAAATATTTACAACTAAATCGGCAATACCACTTTACAAAAAAGAAAAAATGATGTAGAATATCGTCGCGTGTATTTTTCCGCGAAAGGATCTTCGGACAAAAATGAATCAAAGGCTAAAAGAATTCCTGCTTATGACTGTCGGTTCGGTCATGACTGCATTGGGACTTTACTTTTTCAAATACCCGAACAAGCTCTCGACCGGCGGTGTCAGCGGCATTGCGATACTTCTTAACGGAATTTTCGGCGGTTGGCCGACCGAGACGATCTCGCTCATACTCAACATAGTACTATTGATACTCGGATTGATAATACTCGGGAAAAGTTTCACCTTCAAAACGGTCTACTGCACCGTTCTGATATCGGTAATTCCCAGCGTGCTGAAATTATTCGACCCGTTGAAGTATATCTGTAACGCCAACGGAACACTGACCGATGAACCTATGCTTGAGCTCATATTTGCGGTGCTCCTTCCCGGGATCGGAAGCGCGATACTCTTCAATGTCGGAGCATCGTCGGGCGGTACCGATATAATCGCGATGGTTATAAAGAAATACACCTCGATGAATATATCGAAGGCTCTGCTTATCTCTGACTTTCTCATAGTAATGCTTAATATCTGCGTTTTCCGAAATGCGAAGATATGGCTTCTCTCTCTCGTCGGCTTCCTGTCAAAGGTATTCGTGGTCAATATAATCCTTGAAAACATCAATATGTCCAAATACTGTACGGTCATAACGACGCGTGAATACGAGGTCGAGATATGCCGCTATATTACCGACACGCTTCATAAATCGGCAACGGTCAGCGAGGCTTACACCGGCGCTTACATGCACGAGCATAAAGTTGTGATCCTTGCGGCGCTCACGAGGCACCAGACGGTGCAGTTAAAGAAGTTTGTCAAGTCTCTCGACAAGAAGAGCTTCGTCGTCGTATGCAACACAAGCGAGATATGCGGAAAGGGGTTCCGCGAAACCATATGAAAAAATGCCTTCGGAATCGATTCCCGAGGGCTTTTTTCATAAGGATCATTGATTTTTCGGCGCAATTGTGTTATCATGATAAAAATCATACAGGAGAGTAAAGATGAAAAAGGAAATACTGGCATTATGCCTTATAGTATCGACACTGCTTCTCTCGGCGTGCACTTCCGGGGCGAACAATATCAAAGAGGAGACGACCGCACAACCGACCGAAGCAAGCACCTCTCCCGATGCTACCGAAGCGCTCTCCACAGCCGTTCCCACAGATAGCGAAACCACGATAACCGATGAAAAGGAGAAAGAAAAATTGAAGATTGAAAAACTGATTCAGTTCAAAAAAGGCAATGTAACCCGCTCCGTTCAAGGAATGTCGATATACGGCGGAAAACTCTTCCAGCTCTATCACACGGGGCTTTGCAACGTGTATGACCTGGAGAGCGGAAATTCGGAACCGATAGCGAGCTTTGCCCTTGCTTCCGCCTCTGCAGACAATCACGCTAACAACTGCAATTTCAGCAATGTATTCTATAAGGGCAACAATATCCCACTGCTCTACGTTGTCGACGGAAATTCGGGCGACGTTATGAAGTGCAGCGTCGAAAACATCACGGAAAATGACGGAGTTTACTCGTCGGAAAAGGTTCAGGAGATAAACCTCGATCAATCGGGCTTTGAAGCTGCCGGCTATATGAAGTACTGGGGATGGCCGTCATGGCTCGTCAGCTCCGACGGAGAATATCTATGGCTTCACGGCGCGCGCTTCCGCACTAACGGCAGTATGGATGCTTACTATAATGAAAACCGCTATATAATCACGAAATTCCGTCTGCCATCTGCGGATCGTCCATCCGTTGTCCTGACCGCAGATGATGTCGTCGATCAGTTCGTGACCGAATACAACGTAAACTTCACGCAGGGCGGAACGGTATACGGCAAGTACCTGTTCTATACCTTCGGCACGGGAAAAGAAAGCAATCCCTCGGCGATAAGAGTCTGGGATCTCGAGAAAAAGGTGCTTCTCGGTCCGGTAGATGTCTCCGAGGTAGAAGAGGAGATCGAGGACTGCTGTGTCGTCGGTGAAAGGCTCTACTTCATCACACAAAAGTCCAATCTCTATTATATAGATCTCGATGAGGCGGTTTCGCAGTAAAGGAGCGAAAGATCATGCTAAACAGAAGTTATGCGGATTACGCATGGGAAAAGACAGCGGAACTGCTGTCAATAGATTCGCCGTCCGGATATACCGACAAGGCGGCGGAATGGGTGAAGAACGCCTTCACCTCGCTCGGATTTGAAGCAAGGCTCACCGAAAAAGGCGGAGTTATTGCCGATCTCGGAGGTGATGATGCATTCGATGCGCTCCTACTTGAGGCTCACACCGATACTCTCGGCGCCATGGTTGCCGAGGTCAAGGGAAACGGCAGACTTCGCCTCACCCCTCTCGGCGGGATGAACGCAAATAATGCCGAAGCTGAGAATGTGAAGATATATACACGCGAAGGAAAGGTATACGAGGGCACGCTCCAGCTCGTGAACGCGTCGGTGCACGTCAACGGCAGTTATTCCTCGACCTCACGCACATGGGACACAGTCGAGGTCGTTCTTGACGAGAACGTAGGCTCGGCGAAGGACACTAAGGCTCTCGGCATCGAAACGGGCGACATTGTCTGCTTTGATCCCCGTACCCGCAGAACGAATTCCGGATACCTGAAGAGCCGCTTCCTCGACGATAAGCTCTCTGTAGGGATCCTTCTCGGCTTTGCAAAATATCTCAGTGACCGAAAGCTCGTACCTTCACGCCGAGTATACGTACACGTGACGGTCTACGAGGAGGTGGGACACGGTGGGGCAGCCTCGGTTCCCGCAGGAGTCACCGAGGCTATCTCGGTCGATATGGGTTGTGTCGGTGACGGACTTGCCTGCACAGAGCGACAGGTCTCTGTCTGCGTTAAGGATTCGGGCGGCCCTTACAGCTATGACCTTGTCGGAAGGCTGATCGACGCTGCAAAAGCTGCCGGCGCCGACTACGCCGCAGACGTTTACCCGCACTACGGCTCTGATGTCGAGGCGACCCTTCGCTCGGGCGCCGATATCCGCCACGGGCTGATCGGTGCCGGTGTCTACGCCAGCCACGGCTACGAGCGCAGTCATATTGACGGAGTTTTCAACACCCTGAAGCTCCTTTGCGGATTTCTCAAAGTGAACGGTTAAGTAAAAAATGATCCTTCCCAAAGGCTTTTGCCAATGAGAAGGATCTT
This sequence comes from uncultured Clostridia bacterium, assembly GCA_945485605.1. Taxonomy (GTDB): domain Bacteria; phylum Bacillota; class Clostridia; order Oscillospirales; family CAG-272; genus RGIG3994. Next base: position 6,834 of record CALYSG010000061.1, on the reverse strand, counting down.
TTTTTGTTCTTTTCAGCCCACAGAGCCCGGGTTTTCGTCCTTGACGCCGATCTTGGCAAAGTATGCGTCGAAAACCTCGCGAACCGCCGACGACGCAAGACCTCCTGTCTTGCCCTTTATTATCAGGCAGGTGACGGAAAGCTCGGGATCGTCAAACGGCGCATACGCCGTAAACCACGCATTGTCGGTGCTCTGACCCGCGACCTCGGCAGTACCCGTCTTGCCTGCGACAGAGTATTTTGCACCGTAAAAAGCACCCGAAGAGTATCTGTCACTGACATACGACGACGCGTTGTCGCCGTGAACGACGTCCCTCATTCCCTGCCGCACGGTCATAAGGTTTTCCTCCGAGATCCCTTTCTCCGAGAGAGCTCCCGAGAACTTCGGATCACTCTTAAGCACGACCTCTCCGCTACCGTATTTATTGACAGAATAAAGCAGGTGTGCGGCGTATCGGTTTCCCGTCGCGACCGCAGAGATATACTGCGTTACCTGAAGCGGAGTGAAAAGGTTATCCGACTGACCTATCGCAGCCATAAATGCAAGCTCCCCGTTAGTCGCGCGACGTCCCTCGGATTCGCCTATCTCGATTCCGGTAGCCTCTCCGAGCCCGAGATACTCGGCATATTCCGAGATCACATCGGTTCCGAGCTCATCGCCGAGAAATCCGAAAAAGTAGTTGCAGGACTTCTCAAGCGCCCCGCAGACATTGATATCTCCGCAACAGTATGTATGCCCGCCGCTTATAGCATAGTGCGAACATTTCATATTCCTGTAGATCCCCTCGGTATGCATTACGGTAGACAGATCTATCGTTCCGGTTTCAAGCGCGGCAAGTGCTACGCCGACCTTAAAGGTCGATCCGGGCGCGTAAGCCGACAGCGAGCGATTAAGAAGCGGAGAGCCCTCCGCCGATGAAAGCTCGTTGTAATCGCGGTTGAAGTAGGTAAGATCGTAGGTCGGGTAGGACGCCATAGCTATGACCTCTCCCGTATCGGGATCGCAGGCAACGACCGAGCCGCTCTCGGCTCCGTTGACCGACTTTACGTTGTCGGCAAGCGCCTTCTCCGCCGCAAGCTGAACGTCAAGATCTATAGTAAGGTACACATCGTTCCCGGCGACCGGCTCGACGAGCCAGTATGTCCCGATAGTGTAGCCCTTATCGTCCTCTATTATCGCGAGCTTGCCGTCGGTCCCGCGAAGATACTTCTCGAATGCATACTCGCAACCCGTCTTACCGACAATCGCGTTTAGAGGATATCCCTGTGAAGTGTAATAATCCGCGTCCTCGGCGTAGATCTTCCCTACAGTGCCGAGGATATGAGATGCCGTCCCGGGGTAGAGATACTTGCGAGACGCCTGCGCCGCGAACGTTATTCCCGTCAGATGAGACTCCTTTACGCAGGAAATAAGCCTCTCGTCGGTATTCTCCACGAGCAGATAGGGCGAATAGATCCCGTAGCCGTCAGCCTCCATATCGAATCTGAGCGCCACGAGCCGACCGATCTCAGCGTCGGTGAAGGATGTCTTTACCGTCTTGTCCTTTTTGACCTCGATTATATCGTAGTATTCGGCGATCTTCCCGGCGAATTCGCCCACGCTGACCTTTTCGAGAGCCTCCTCTGCAGTTTTATATTCGTACTTCTTTGAATCTACATAGTAGGATTTCAGCACCGACAGCAGCTTTGCGTGAGCCTTCGTTGACGGATCGAGTGCTTCGGCGGTATAGCTGAGCTCGGGGTAATCCCCCTCAAAGACCGAATACCCCCCGGCGCGCGTCGCACCGCAAAATTCTATCGCGTCAAGCGCACCGAGAAGGCTGCGGTGAACGCTGTCGCGATCCTCGGGAAGTGCGCCGAATTCTATCTGCATATCGTAGGTATATGAGTTCGTGACAAGGACCTTGCCGTTGCGGTCGCAGATATTCCCTCTCTGGGCCTTCACCGTGACGGTTCGGACATTCCCCGACACCGACATAACGGGACGCTCGTAATTTTCGCGCACCGCTATCTGATAATAGACCAGCCGCGCAACAAAAACAGCACAGCATACCGCGAAAAATACACCGAGCGATATGAACCTCGCAAACCTATGCGGCGTATGATCCCTGTATTTCATGTCGGAAGGTTGATAAGCTCGCGCACGATCATGCACGAGAGCACGACTATCGAGGCAATAACGCCGGGATTTTTCCAGAATTCGCTGTTATCTCTCTCGGAAATAAGCACGGGCGGATCAAATTTCAGCTTCTTCATATAGAAGATGAAAAGAACTATCCCGGCAATGACCGCCCCGAAGATAACAAAACCCAGCGCCGCGACAAAAAGCAGATAAAGCAGTGAAAGCACTGTCTCCGGCGTAAATTCGGTCGTATTCGTAAGGACTTCCTGAATATGATTGAGTCTTTCGGTATTGAGAAGCTGAGGCGATATCACACTTCCGAAAAGGTTCACCCCGAAATGGAGCAGTATTGAGTAAATTATATTGTTCGTCTTTACATATACCGTCGCAAAAATGAAGCCTATCGCAAATGCGTATAGGAACTGGCGCAGATTCCCGTGGAAAAGTCCGAACACAAGCCCGGAGAAAAGGCAGGCGTTAAGCTCTCCGAACGGCTTCACACGGTCGATCAGCAGCTTTCTGAAAATGAATTCCTCACCGATCGGCGCGACTATGCAGGTCATGATGAAGATCATCCATACGGGAGAGCTGTTTATCAGCTGATTCAGCGAGTCGCTCTCGAACCCACCGACAACTCCGCCGGAAATCAAGTAAAGAAATGTCAGCAGCAAAACTCCCGCTATATTAAAAACATATATACCCGCCGCGGTCGAAAAGCACACGCTGACGAATCTTCCGACTCCGAATCTTTTCTTTTCTCCGACGGGAGCCGCCTTCTTCGGAAGTACGAGAAGATATACGGGAAGCCCGACGCAGTAAAGAGGAATGACCGACAGCAGCCAATTGAACCACCAATACGTTCCGTCTCGCACAAGATCCAAAAATTCCGGTGCGGCAAGTTCAAGAATATTGACCGTCAAAAGCACGACTATCTGCCTTGCAACGAACATGAGCAGCACTGCAAGTCCCACCCGTGTGAAATATTTCATAGCCTCCGTGTGAGGTACTCTGTTTTCTTGCATCAGATCTTCGTTCATAATATTGACTCCTTCATATCATTCGCTGAATTTTTTGCGGTAAAGCAACATAAAGATTCCGAGCATCGGCAAAGACCATAGAAGTGTCGATACCGCCTCGGGCAAAAGTATATGCGGGATCGAAGAAAAGAAATTCATCCTTCCCGCCGACAAAACAATAAGTATGGCTGTAAATACAGCCCCCGCGCCGGATACTGCGGCGAGCCACATGAGAGAACGCAGAAACGCGCCGAGTGCCTGCCTTCCCGGGTGTCCGAGCCGTTCGCATATCTCTCCGAGGAACCAGCCCGTAAGTGTATAAAAGAGCGGCAGGAGCGAAAACCCCGCCCCTCCGAGTGCATCGGTCAGAAATCCCCCCGCAAGCCCGACGACCGCCCCCGTTTTCTTGCTCTCAAACAACGATGCGAGTGCCGTGAATGCAAGTGTTAACGAAGGCGTAGCCGAAAATAGCCCGATACGCGAGCCGACTGATGCCTGAAAAGCGGCAATAAGGAAAATGCCGACCGAATAAAAAATTATTTTCTTAAGAGAAAGCCTTCCCTCGTTCTCGGAACCGATGCTCATTATCCCGCCTCCGCGCTCAGCCCCGTAATGATTATTACCGAGGTCACGCCGTCAAAATCGACTGAAGGCTCAACAAGGTAGCTCGCTGTATGAGTATATGCGTCGGGTTCGGAGGATACTATCCTTCCGACCTCTATATCGGGAGGAAAAACCCTTCCGCCCGAGGTGAGGAGCTTGTCGCCTTCCTTCATAGTAACGTCGGCAGGCACGCGGGGAAGCAGACAAAGCCCGTCCTGCCTGTGTGCGACCGAGCCTTCAAGAGTGCCGTAAAGCCCCGTCGAAGGCTCGTAGACCCCGACGGCTGCCGTCGGATCGGTGAGCGCCACAGCGCGACTCCATCCTACACCGACCTCTGTTATGTATCCTACGACGCCTCGCGTCGTGACAACGCCCATATTCACCTTTATCCCGCACTCGCTGCCGCGATTAAGGGTATATATGACCGAATAGCTGTTTGATTGCCTGCCCGTAACTCTTGCGTCTGTCATAGTGTAGGTCGTGTGCGATGCCACGAAGTCGTAATATTCGCGAAGACGGCGAAGCTCACCCTCGGCACTCTCCGCCCTCGCGGCGGCGTCCCGATAGGAATCAAGCTCTTCCCTCAGAGCCTCGTTTTCCTTTATCAGGCCGTTCATGCCCGAAAAGTACCTTGCAAAACCCGAAATACCGTCGGCGGCAAAGCCGAACGCCGCCCTGAAAGGATACGACACGGCAACGAGCCCGGAACGCAGAAGATCCTTGTGCCCCGTCAGCGCGAGGACTGTCGGAACTATCGAGAGGATAAGAGCCGCCGCAACGACGGCAACGAAAAATTTGTTTTTCAGCAGCTTCATCACGGCATCCCTCCTTCTTATGGCTTCTTACTATCTTTGTCTGAAGCGCACGGCTCCCGAATAAATCCCCGTGCTCTCAATGACCCTGCCGATACCGCGGCAGACGCTCTCTATCGGTCGCTTCGCGACCGTCACGCGCAGTCCCGTGTTCTCCGAAATCAGCGCGGGAAGTCCGCCGAGCAATGCACCGCCCCCGGTAATCATTATACCCAAATCAAAAATATCAGCCGACAGCTCGGGCGGCGTATCCTCAAGAGCCTCCTTCACGGCATTTACTATCTGATCCGCGTCATCAGACAGCGCCTCGCAAATCTCACGCGAGCTGACCGTCATCTCTGCGGCAAGTCCGTTGCGCACCGATCTGCCGTAGACCTTCATACTTCCCCTGTCGGCTTTCGGGTGAACCGAGCCTATCTGCTTTTTAAGTATTTCAGCCGTAGTGTCACCTATAAGCAGACCGCGTCGCTCCTTCATATACTGAACGATCGAGGCGTCAAGCTCGTCGCCCGCGATCTTTATCGATTTAGAAACGGCGATCCCTCCGAGCGCGATAACGGCGACCTCTGTCGTTCCGCCTCCGATGTCTATTATCATACTTCCCCTCGCCCCGGCAACGCGAAGCCCCGCGCCTATCGCCGCCGCGATAGGCTCTTCTATCAGCGCGACCTCCTTGACTCCCGCCTCAAAGGCAGCGTCCTCGATCGCGCGCTTTTCAACCTCCGTTACCCCGTAAGGCATACAGATTATGACCGAAGGACGGTTGAATATCCCGCCCGCATCTACCTTTCTGAGGAAGCTGTGAAGCATCATCGAGCTTATCTCAAAATCGGCGATGACTCCGTCCTTGAGCGGGCGGTAAGCCGTGATGCTTCCGGGCGTCTTGCCGATCATTTTCTTAGCCTCGTTGCCGACGGCGACAACTCTCTTTGTCTGCTTCTCTACCGCAACGACCGACGGCGCATGAAGGACTATTCCCTTCCCGCCGACGTAAATAAGCGTATTTGCCGTGCCGAGGTCGATACCTATCTTTTTACCCATGACAAGTCCTTTCTCATATAAGATCGGAGACTCTTACACCGAGTCCCGATTCAAGAGTTTCACGAAGACGGTGAACGGGAAGTCCGACAACGTTGAAATAGTCGCCCGCGATACCGTTTATGTATAGCGAAGCGATACCCTGCACGGCGTAGGCTCCCGCCTTGTCCTCGGGAGAGCCGTACTTTAAACAAATGTCGATATCCTCCTCCGAGAGCTTATCAAATGTCACCTCTGTCGTGTCGCAAGCACCGACAGCCTTCCCGCCGCGCACGAGGCACAGTCCGCTTACTACCGTGTGAGTCTTTCCCGACAGTTTGCGAAGCATAATGGCGGCGTTTTCCTTCGTGTGAGGCTTCCCGAGTATCTCTCCGTCGCAGAAAACGACGGTGTCACAGCCGATAACGACGCAGTCGTCGCCCTTTGCCGCGATCTCGGGACGAGCGGCGACCGAAAGGGCCTTTCTGCGTGAAAGCTCGAGCGTCAGCCGGCACGGATCGGTAATATCGGAGCTTTCGTCGGCGTCGGGAAGGATCACCGAAAAGTCAAAGCCGAGTGAGGAGAGTATCTCAGAGCGCCTCGGCGAACCCGATGCAAGGATTATTTCCATATCAGTTTCTCCCCGTCGAGCCGAAGCCTCCCGTGCCGCGCCCGGTCTCGTCAAGGTCTTCACAGGGAATGAAGTTTGCGGCAAACACGGGAACGAACATCATCTGTCCGACTCTTTCACCCGGCTCGACCGTATAAGGCTCGTCCGAATTGTTTATCAGCCATACGACAATTTCCCCGCGATAATCGGAATCGACGACACCGATACCGTTTGACAGAGTGATCCCATGCTTTGCGCCGAGTCCCGAGCGACCGGCTATTATCGCAACAAATCCGGAGGATTCGGGTGAGATCGCCACACCGGACGGAAAGCCGTGACGTTCGCCGGGCATAAGGGTATAGGGTTCATCGATCATGGCACGAAGGTCGGCAGCCGCCGAGCCATCGGTCGCGTATATCGGGCATTCTGCGCCGCGCGTGAGTTTTATCTTTACATTTATCTTCATATTCTGCCCCACTGTGATAAAAGTTACAATATTTCAATTTAATTATATCATATCATCAGAAGTATTTCAAGTCAAAAACGAAAAAGTACGAAAATTTGCGGGGCGTCATAACGTCAGGGCGTTTCAAAGATTTCATACATGTACCTCTTTTTTCAACTCAAAAAGCGGAGCGCTTTGCGCTCCGCTTTT
>CALYSG010000060.1 GCA_945485605.1 uncultured Clostridia bacterium | reverse complement strand
GCTTTCGGCGACGGCTTCGATAAGCTGTGTCTTGTTCATAATTCATATCCTTTCTTTTATTTGGTCCGATGCAATTATATAATAACATTATTTGCCTTAAATTTCAAGAGGGAATCAGGCTTTTTTTATTGATTTTTACAACTTTTTGCTTTATTTTTATCCCATATCGCGTCCATTTCGGCAACAGTTGCATCTTCCGGGCGTTTTCCCTCATTAAGCAGCTCGTTTTCTATAAGCTCAAAGCGCGAAATGAACTTGTCGGTCGCGTCGCCGAGCGCCCGTTCGGGCTTCACTCCGAGCTTACGGCAAAGGGTAGTAGCTGTCAGAAGCAGATCGCCGGCTTCCTCGTGTATCTTATCGGGATCTCCCGCTGCGGCGGCGGCGCGAAGCTCTTCCTTCTCTTCATCGAGCTTCAGAAATACCGAATCGGCGTCGGGAAAATCAAAGCATTCTGCCTTCTTCCCCACCTTTTCGGCACGCATAAGCGCCGGGTACTGCTTAGGCACCGATCTGAGCTTTGAGGTAAGTGTCGTTCGGCTCTTCTCCTCTGACTTGATCTTCTCCCAGTTTGAAAGGATGTCCTCGGTCGAGTTTACCTTGGTATCCCCGAAAATGTGAGGGTGACGGTGAATGAGCTTACGGCATATGCCGTTTATCACATCCCCGATGTCAAACCCGCCGACCTCCGCCTCGATCTCTGCGTGGAAGACCACCTGAAGCAGCACATCGCCAAGCTCCTCGCAAAGGAGCTTTCGGTCCTTGTTATCTATCGCCTCAACTACCTCGTAGGTCTCCTCTATAAGGCTGTCGCGGATAGACTCGTGAGTCTGTCCGGCATCCCAGGAGCACCCGCCCGGCATGCGCAGTATGTGCATGATCTCGGTAAGATCATCAAACCCGTAGCTATCCTTTTCCTTCAGCGCTTTGATCCTGTTTTCATTTTCCATTGTTTTTTCCTTTTTAATTTCAGTATTCCCGCAATTTTATCGCCCTGCGGAAGCAGCCTTATATCTTCGTCATCCACGGCTCGGGTGAAAAGCACGAAAAAGGCGTAAAAAACGACGTTGAAAATTATCACCGGAATGATCTCATACTTTGATCCGCCAATCTGCCGTCTGAGGATCCCGGCAAATACGACAGTGGCAAGTGCCGATATAAAGGAGGCAAAGAGCGGACGTAAAAACACTCCGAAAAGTCCCTTTTCCCCTACCGAACACGTGTATTTCCCTATAAAATAAAGATTTATAAGCACGATAGTCATGTCACAAAGTATAGTGCTTATCGGCGCACCGTATATGTTTATCGAAGGCACACCTACAAGCAAAAACTCGGTGGCTATCTTGATCGCCGCGCCGACAGCCATGGAAATTATCGGCTTGTGAGCCTTACCGTAAGCCTGCAGTGCCGCGTTCGTGACGGTTATCGGGCATGAGACGAATATCGCGGGTGACAGCACGGTAAGGAGCGGTGCGGCAATATCGGTCGCGGCAATTTCAGTTCTGAATATCAACGTAAGTATCTCTCGCCCGAAAGTCGCAAGCCCGAGAGATGACGGGATCGCCACTATCGCGCATATCCGCAAAGCTCCGATAAGGAGCTCGCGCTCGTGCTCTCTGTCCTTTTTCTGTGCCGCCGCGGTGAGCAGAGGAGTCATGGAAAGCGCTACGGGTGCGATAAATGCGGGAATAAGATTGAACATCGGTATCGAAAGGTTTCCGTAGCTTGAATAAAGCATATTCGCCGCCGAGGGTGCAAAGCCCGCTGCCTGAAGCCTTTTCGCTATCAACGCCGTGTCAATCAGGCTCGTTATGCTCATTACAGCCGCACCAAGCGTTATCGGCGCAGAGATAGAGGCTATCTCGCCGACGATCTTCCTAACCGGCATATCTGTAAGAGGGGCGGAAAGCTGATCTTTTTCCTTTCTTCTGACCGAAAATCGTCTGAGAAGCAGATAGGCGGTTGACATAAAGCTCCCTGCCGTCAGCCCGGCGATAGCGAAAGCGGCAACGGTATCGGTCGGAAGAGAGGCTTCGAGCGCTGCCTTTGTAAATGCAAGCCCGAGCACAAGCTTCCCCCCCGATTCTATAAGCTGGGAGATCGCCGTCGGGCGCATATCCTGCCTGCCCTGAAAGTAACCCCTGACAGCGCTGCCCGACGCGGCAAAAAGGAGCGAAGGCGCGACGGCGCGTATGCAGTGTGACGCCTCGGGTATACCGACCGCCGCCGCGGCAATGTCGGCTGATATATAAAGAAGCGCCGAGCAAAGCACCCCTATCAAGGAGAAAAATATCAGCGAAATGCGATATATACGCTCGGCATCCTCATTTTTACCTTCGGCACGGCTGCGCGCGACAAGTATCGACACGGCAACCGGAAGCCCGGAGGTCGACAGCATGAAAAGTAACGTATATATGTGATATGCGGCAAGAAAATATGCCATGCCGCCGATCCCAACGAGCCTTATCAGCGGGATCTTATAAAACAGTCCTATAAGCTTCACCGCGGCGGTCGATACCGTCAGCACGGTAACTCCGCCGAGAAATCTGCCCTTTTCAGAAGCCCTTGTCAAAAAAGATCACCTCTTCAGGTATTTTTTCCTTTTGACATCCTGAGCTTTTATCTTTCCGTCAAGCGTTCTTTCTCTTTATAAATTCGTAGTATAGCGAACCGTCGGGTATCATATGGGAATCAAACGAAACGATCCCGTCGGTCATAGCAAGCAAGCTCTCCGCCTCTGCGCGGTAAGGACTGCCCTTACCGACCGTCTGAAGAAGCGGTCTAAGGTACTTGACCATAAGGTTTATCTCATAAGGCATAACCGAATCTATCCTTATATCGCAGTCGTCAGCGTAAGGCAAAATGTTCTTTTCTTCGTTTTCGCGTACTCCTTCCCAAAGAAAGAAGGTATACTCGGGCGAAGCCCCACGGAAATTGTGGTCGCGCACGATACGCCTTATGAGCCTTATATCGTTAGGCATAAACACGCTTCCGCCAACGTCTATCCCCTGTTCAACGCAGATAAATATGCTTTTTCTGTCAGCCTTGCGAAGCAACGCGGTTATCTCCGGATATACCGCCTGTATACCCTCAAAGAGGAACATATCGTCGTCATCGGGGTCTATGATCTCAAACCCCTCACGGCAACCTGAAATAAAGTCAAACCGAGGAAGTGCGGCGGGCTCACCCGCAAAAACATTTCCGACAAATCTTTCGAATTCGGTAAGATCTATCGCATCAATAGAATCAAGATCGGGCTTGCCGTCCTTCTTCGGGATCCTCTGCTTATCACGGTAGAAATCGTCGATCGAGACGATATGTACCTTCTTTCCGATAGCTTCAAGCTCGCCGATCAGCTTTTTCGCCGCCGTCGTTTTGCCGGAGCAGGTCGGACCCGAAAGTGTGATCACCTTAAGAGTCCGGTCTGCACATGCCTGTGCGACAGAAGCATCAAGTCTCGTTTCGAAATCGGCTTCACATTCGCCGATGAAGCTCCTTATCTTGTCGGAGCTGCCAATGTTCTTTTTGCAGTATTTCATAATTATAAATCATAATACTCACGGTAAAACTCCCTGTAGCTATCGCATAATGCCGCCGATCTGTCCTCCCTAAGGTACTCATAAGGATACTTCTGATTGAAAAGTCGGCGGATCACGGGCTTTTCTCCCGCAGCCGACGGATATTTTACCATTTTCGAAACAGCACCCGCACCTACGGCAAAGATGCTGTGTATTTCCTCCATCATATAGATATTATACCGTCCCTCGGCACCCTCAAGCGCAAAGCCGACGTTCTCGAAATTTCCGACGGTATTCTTTTGACGGTACATATAGTAGGGCTTATACCCCGCCTGCACCGATTTGATCTGGGAATAATCGACGCACTTTCCGGCATCCCCTCCGCGAAGAGAGTAGATATCGCTTCCGCGGCGAAGAATATCAGATGCTTTCTTCACGCAGAAGGTGTGAACCGTTATATTGTCGGGGCGAAGCTGAAGGATCTTATCGTATGTCGCCGAGAATGTTCTGAAGTTGTCCCCCGGGAGTCCGACGATAAGGTCGGTATTGATATATTTTATGCCGGATTCGCGCGCAATATCATAAGCACGGAAAAATTCTGCGCTCGTGTGCTCACGTCCGATACCCGCAAGGACCTCGTCGCAAAGGCTCTGAGGATTGACACATACTCTGTCGACCGAATATTCCTTTGCCACTGCAAACTTCTCCGCCGTTATAGTGTCGGGGCGTCCCGATTCAAGTGTAAATTCCTCAAGAAGCGACACATCGGTGCCCTCGCAGACAGTCGAAAGCAACCTTCTTATCTGATCCGGGGTGAGGATGGTAGGCGTCCCCCCGCCTATGTAGACCGTTTTCAAGTGCAGTCCAAGCTCGTTTATAGTCTTAAGCGTCTCCTTTACGTCGGCGCAGACTCTCTCTATATATTCGGGGATGAGCGAAAGAAGCCTCTGCGAGGTGTAGGAAACGAATGAGCAGTAGGCGCATCTCGTAGGGCAGAAGGGTATGGAAATATAAAGACTGCATCCGAGCGGATCGGGTTCGCCTATGATCGCCGCCTCGTTCAGCGCTACCTCTGTCGCGAGCGATGCCTTCTTTGGAATAACGAAGTATTCGGAGGCAAGCAGCTTCTTCACCCTTGTCTTGCTGTAACCCTTTCTGAGCATCTCTGTCGCCACCTTCGAGGGTCTGACTCCCGTTAGCATACCCCAAGACGGGCGATAACCGACAAGATCTCCGGCGGCGGCTATCACTGCCGCTCCGACAGCTATTTTCAATGTGCGCTCGGAGGTAAACTCGGGCTTGAAATTTTCCTTGTGCGTTGCCCTCGTCACCTGATCAAAGTGTCTGAGCACAGCGTCTGCCGTAGCTCCCTCTTCGTCTTCGGCGATTCTGACATCTATCTCAAGTCCGTCTTCGCTGTCATCGTCCGAGAATTTCACGCCCGGGAAGAAGACCATGCAGAGTGTCTGAACGTAATATTTGTTGAGATTTCCATCTACATTTACCTTCATTGTCCTTTCCCCTTTCCGAGCAGTTTACTGTCCATTACTATCGTAACAGGTCCGTCGTTAAGAAGGCTGACCTGCATATCCGCTCCGAAGCACCCTGTCCCGACGTGCTCAACGCTCTCTTCTGCGAGAGAAATAAAGTATTCATAAAGCCTTTTTGCTTCAGCGGGCTTCGCCGAGCCGAGAAAATCCGGTCGGTTTCCGTGCCTGTAATCGGCAAGGAGCGTGAACTGCGAGATTATCAGCAGCTCTCCCCCGATATCAAGCAGAGAAAGGTTCATCTTCCCGTTCTCATCGCAAAATATCCGCAACTTAAGAATTTTCGCGGCGAGCAGGCGCGCGTCTTCCTCCGTATCACCCTCAGCAACTCCGAGAAGGACAAGAAGTCCCTCGCGACATTCTCCGATGACCTCTCCACCGACCGCGACCGACGCATATTTAACCCTTTGAAGTACAGCTTTCATTATGAAAATCCCCGTTTTACCTCATCAACGTCGCGCAAAGAGCGGAGCTTTGACACGATCGAATTGAAATGATCTATATTTTTGCAACCGACCTTCAGATTTATCAGAACGCTGTTCTCGCCCTTTTTCTGTGAATTTATCTGAAGGAGCGCCACCCTCATATCGGCGAGAGCCGCCGTTATGTCGGCTATGAGCATTATTGAGTCGTAGGCGGTGATAACGATCGTCGCCTCGTAAATGTCGGATGTGTTTTGCTCGGCGCGATATTCCCACATTGCGTCGATCCAGCGGTCGGCGCTTTCGGGGTTGTTCAGTCCCGCGACGGCATTCGGACAGTCTCGTTTGTGAACCGAGATCCCGTATCCCTTCGTGATGAACCCGACGATATTGTCCCCCGGGAGAGGATTACAGCACTTCGCGAACTTCACAAGGCACCCCGCCTCACCGTCAACGATAACACCGCTTCCCTTGCTCGCTTTCGGTGCTTTTGCAAGCTGTACCTGCTCAACATCGGTTATCACGGGCACCTCGGGCGCCGGCTTGACAAGGCGCTCAAACTCATCGTGTAGCTTCAGGGCTATCTTCGACATCGGAAGTCCGCCGTAGCCTATCGTATTGTAAACATCGTCAGCCGTGTTGAAGCCGATGCGCTTTCCGACATTCTCGACGATCTCGTTTCTCTGCGCCTCGGTGTACGGCGTATTGTATCTGCGAAGCTCGCTTTCGACGGCGGACTGACCGACGACGATATTGTCGGCGCGCTTTTCTTTTTTGAACCACTGGCGGATCTTCGTCTTTGCCTCACTCGTCTGAACGATCTTCAGCCAGTCTCTGCTCGGTCCCTTTGACGCAGAAGAGGTCAGTATCTCTACGATCTCACCGTTCTGAGGCACACGGTCGATAGGGACTATCATACCGTTGATCTTCGCGCCTATCATCTTGTTTCCGACAGCCGAGTGTATGGCGTATGCGAAATCTATCACCGTCGCTCCGTGAGTAAGCGCGATAACATCACCCTTCGGTGTGAAAACGAAGGTCTCATCGTGGAAGATATCGCTCTTGAGCGCACTCATAAATTCCTCGGGATCACGTGTGCCGTCCTCGGTCTCTATGAGTTTCGCTATCCATTCGAGCTTTTTATCAATGCTGTCGGTTGATTTCTCGCCCGACTTGTATTTCCAGTGCGCGGCGATACCGTATTCTGCGATCTGATGCATCTCACGGGTCCTGATCTGAACCTCAAAGGGTACGCCGTCGCGTCCGATTACAGTCGTATGGAGCGAACGGTACATATTCGGCTTCGGCGTTGAGATATAGTCCTTGAACCTTCCCGGCATCGAGTTGAACATCTCGTGTATAAGACCGAGAACCGTGTAACACTCGAGCTCAGTGCCGACGATCACGCGCAAAGCGTAAAAGTCGTATATCTCATCAAAGCTCTTGTTCTGCGAGTACATCTTCTTATACACGCTGTAAACCGATTTTATTCTGCCCTCAAGCACGAAGTCGATATTGTTCTCACGAAGGCTCGCGTCGACCTGACTTCGGATATGCTCTATGAAGTTGAGATTCTGACCGTATCTTTTCTCTATATCGTTCTTTATCTCATTGTATCCGATCGGGTCGAGATACATAAGTCCAAGGTTCTCAAGCTCCTGCTTGACCCGTTGCATACCGAGCCTGTGGGCAAGAGGTGCATAGACCTGCATCGTCTCAAGGGCAATAGTACGTCTCTTCGGGTCGGGCTTTGCCGAGAGAGTTCGCATATTGTGGAGCCTGTCGCATAGCTTTATTAGGATAACTCTTATATCCTTCGACATGGCGAGGAGCATCTTGCGAAGATTCTCGATATGCTCGTCCTCACGGTTGTCAACGGGAAGGTTTACCGTCTTTGTAAGGCCGTCGACAAGCATTGCGACCTCGGGACCGAAGAGCTTCTCTATCTCTTTTAGATTAGTCTTATCCGAGCAGTCCTCCACCGTATCGTGAAGGAGCGCCGCACAGACCGAATCGGTGTCAAGCTCAAGGCCCGCGACTATCTGCGCGACAGCCACGGGGTGAGTTATATAGGGCTCTCCGCTGAGCCGCTTCTGCCCTTCATGCATACGGCTTGCGTACTCGTATGCGTTTTTTATTTTGTCAATATCGTATTTCTTTCCGGTAGCGGTAAGGGTACTTACCAACCGTTTGAAATCTCCTTCGGGACTTCCGATCATTTTTGTTAGCCTATCCTTGGTTAATTTTTATCCTTTGCACTGGCTGCGGAGCTTTCTTAGTATAGATGATTTGTCAATGCTTGTCTTTGAGCCGTTGAAATACATATCGAATTCGTAAATACCGTCTCCTATCTGCTCAACACCGCATATTTTCAGCTCATAGAAGATCAGCAGAATGAATCTCAGCTTGACATAGTTTATCCGCCTACCGTGAGTATTACGTTCAAGCAGCGACAGTATACGCCGCAGGGACATAACGGTCTTTCCGTTTCTCGCCTCACGGCGAAGGAGAATGTAGACCTTCTCACAGTCCGAACGGTCAGGCACGAAATCATCGGCGTGTCTGAAGCACTCGCCAGCACGTATGGCGTCAAATCTTTCCGGGCCTTGTCTCATAGCCTCGGCAACGCTATCTGACGGCTTGCAGTCTTGAACGATGAGCTGTACACTTCTGACATTCTGAAAATCGTTTATATCGACAGAGAAAAGAAGATCCGCCTGCTCACCCTCGTTTATGTCGGTCTTTGCCTCGGTCATACCGAAGCAGATCGCGGTGAGCTGTATACCGTCCTTCTCGATTATTAGCTTCATATGCTTTCCGCCGCCGATCTGAATTATCCTTTCGACCGTCGCACCGCGAAGGACGAACTGCGGCACCGGATTTGCGACACCGAACGGCTCAAGCGCCTGGATCTCCTGTGCAAACCGGATATTAATATCGCGTGCATCAAGCTCGCAGTCAGCCTCAAGACAAATGTTCAGTTTGTCCTCTGTCAGGACATTTTTTGCATACTCATTTATTCTTTCGGTAAATTCCGGGATCTTATCACGCTCGATTGTAAGCCCGGCGGCGAGCTCGTGACCTCCGTACTTGCAGAGAAGGTCATCGCAACTGTTCATGGCGTTCACAAGGTTCATACCCTTTACCGAACGTCCGGAGCCCTTGCCGATATCGTCGGGGCTGGGATAGCCGCGAGTCGCACCGTCAAACGAAATAAGGAGCGACGGAAGACCGTACCTCTCGGTTATCCTTGACGCCACGATCCCGATGATCCCCTGCTTCCAGCTGTCGTCCTCAATTACGATCACACGGTCTTTTTCGGGATCGAAGCTTTTTTCTATCTTTTTCATAGCCTGCTCGGCTATGCGGTTTTCCTCAGCCTGGCGCTGGCGGTTTATATCACATAGCTCCTGCGCATATTTTTTCGCGGTTTCCGAGTCTTCGGCAAGGAGAAGCCTTACCGCCTTTGTTGCACTGTCGATCCTGCCCGCAGCGTTTATTCTCGGAGCAATTCCGTAACCGATGAAGCTTGAAGTTATCTTTCTCTTTTTAGGCGACGAAGATACGGACGAAGGCGAGTTTACCGCGTCGATAAGAGCCGAAAGCCCCGGCCTCTTCGTCTTCTCGATCATTTTGAGACCGAGCTTAACAATAAGCCTGTTCTCGTCAATTATGGGCATAACATCGGCGATAGTTCCTATCGAAACAAGGTCTCCGTATTCGTAGCAAATTCTGCGCACGCCCTCGATCTCCGGCTCGCCCTTCTCCCGGCAGAGCATCATCTCATAGGCACAGACGAGCTTGAAGACCACTCCGACACCCGCCAGCTCGCGGAAGGGATATTCGCTGTCCTCTCGGTGAGGATTCACGACGGCGCAACAGTCGGGAAGGTCGGGACGGCATTCATGATGGTCAGTAACGACCATATCAATTCCGAGCGACGAAGCGTAGTCGGCTTCCTCGTTCGCCGTTATACCGGTATCGACCGTGATTATGAGGTCGACACCCTTATTTTTCAGCTTGTCTATCGCCGCACGGGAAAGACCGTAGCCCTCTCCGTCGCGGCTCGGAATGTAATACTCTATACTTCCCGCATTTAACGACTTAAGATAAAGATAGAGCATACTGACAGATGTCACTCCGTCGACATCGTAGTCGCCGTATATGGCGATCGTTTCTTTCTTTTCGACAGCAACTCTGATCCTCTCAAGAGCCCTGTCCATATCCTTAAGCTGCCTCGGATCGTGGAGAACAGCTTCCTCATTCCGCAGAAAGCGTTCGGCATCGTCGACAGTACGGAAGCCGCGGTTGAAGATCAGGCAGGCACATTTTTCGGACAGCCCGGTCCTCTCGGCGATCTCCCTTATCGCTCCGTCGCATCCGGGGTCACCGGGTGTGTAGAGAAGCGACCATATTTTGTTTCTCTTGATCTCGTGCATTTTCTTCTCCCATCCCTGACACCCTACACCATCTGCCTGTAAAATGCCAAATTCCATTCTTTTCTTTGATTTATATTTTCTCAGATAAATATTTTCAGTTTTTTGACGGCGCAAACCTTTCTATTATTTTTGAAGCTGCTTTGACCCCGTCGACCGCCGCACTTGTGATGCCCCCCGCGTATCCCGCGCCCTCGCCGCAAGGATAG
>CALYSG010000059.1 GCA_945485605.1 uncultured Clostridia bacterium | reverse complement strand
TCGCGTGGAGCGTCTGTCCCTTCGGGTATTCAATGGGAGCTACCGGGCTTTATATAAAGACCTGTGACATGGCAAAGCTCGGTCAGGTCTATCTTGACGGCGGAGCTTACTTCGGAAAACGTATAATCTCGCGGGAATGGCGAGACCTTGTCTTCAAAAACGGCTATGAGCTGAAGAGAAGGCCCGCGCGCGAGGCGTACAAAAAGGGCGGTATGTACGGTCAGATGCTTTATATCTCGGCAGAGGACGACTGCGTCCTTGCCTGGCACGCTTTTGACAAGACCGGAGGTACGAAGGACATCATGGACAGCCTTGGACTTTGATCACTGTCAGCTGTTTTTATCCTTTTTCAATATATTGCGGAGCCATTCGCGGTCCTCGCGGTCGAGAGCTCCCGTTATCGCAAGAAGAATAATGTAAAGAATCACAGCCGTTATTATATGAAGTGTCAGCGCGAGCCAAGGGATGCTTATCCGGGGAAGAAAAGTGAAGGAAAGGCTTGTGAAAACAGCCGCTCCGACCGTGCAGAGCAGGGGCTTGAGCAGCCACTGAACGAGCCGTGGCTTCATTCCCGACGAGCGGAGCAGCTTTGTTGCGCTAAGGGCAAAATTCAGGATCTCCATGGCGAAAACTATGAATATGTAGCCGTTTATACCGAATCGTGGGATGAGAAGCTTCACAAGTATCACCGACAGAGCCGCGTCGATTATGTTGATGTTCATAGAGTAGAACTGATGCCCGAGCCCCTTCAGCATGGCATCTGTCGTGCTGTCAAGGTACATAACGGGTATAAGCGGGGCGAGAAGCCTTATATACTCGGCAGCTTCCTCGCTGTTATAGAAAATCATACCTATCTCACTTGAGAAGCAGAGCAGTATCCCCGAAACGCCGACCGAAAAAATGAGCGAAAACTGCCACACGCGTCCGGCAATATACCGGACGCGGTTTTTATGCCCGCGTGCGAGGCAGTCTGAAAGCTCGGGGATCGTCATACCCGCAAATGAGGCTATAAGTGCCGCGGGAAACAGGATCACCGGGAACGCCATGCTCTGAAAGGTCCCGTAGGAGGCAAGAGACCGTTCGCGTGAAGCTCCGCTTTTCCTTAGTCCGTCCGGTATGAGTATATGCTCGACCGTGAGAAGACCCGAGCGGGCATAGGTCGAGAATGCAACGGGCAGAGCTATGCCGAGCAGCCTTCCCGTAACTTTTTTGCCGTCGGATATGCGCCCGGTGCTCTTAAGGTACTTTTTCCTGTCGCGAAAATAGAGTATCATCATAAGGAAAAACGAGAATATCTCAGACACCGTACTTCCGAGAATCAGTGCTATACAGGCGTTTTCTATTCCCTTTGGAAGAACCGAGAGAAGCAGGACGGTAGTAACTGTTATCTTTATTGCCTGTTCCGCGACCTGCGAAGCGGCGTTCTTTGCCACGCGCCTTACCGCCGTGAAATAGCCGTTCAGTGCCGAGCAGACCGCTATGAGAGGTAAAGATATTGCCATAAGTCTAAGCGGAGTGAGCGTTCTCATGTCATCGAGCCAGCGCGAGCTTATAAGCGGTGCGAAAAAGAAGAGAAGAGCTGCCGCTGCAGATCCGAAAAAGACCGAATATGCGAAGCACCTGTGCATAGATGCTATCGCAAGGTTGTTGTCGTCATGCCCGAGCGCTTCGGCTACCATTCTCGTCGTCGCGAGCGATATGCCCGACGTCGCGAATGTCAGAGCGAATCCGTAGACGCTTGAAATGAGCGAAAAGAGCCCGAGCGCTTCGGCGCCTACCTTATTTGATATAAAGACATTGAACGCAAGCGCAACTCCCCGCATGAAGAGTGTCGTCACGGTAAGCAGGAGCGCGTTGCAAAGGTATTGCTTAAGTCGTTTCATTGCTTTTTATAATCTCCGTTCGATTGATCCTGTTATAAAGATATGATGTCTGCGGACAGGTTAGAATTTTTATTTTCAGAGGCTTGATGCTTATTTACAACCGATGGATAATATGATATAATAAAATCGAAGGAGGGATCGGAATGAGCATTAATATTGCGGTAACTGTCGCAAGACAGTACGGAAGCGGAGGAAGGGATATCGGAAACAGAGTCGCGGAGCTCCTCGGAGTGAAGGTCTACGACCGTGAGCTTATCACTATGGCGGCAAGCAAGAGCGGACTTCCCGAGGATTCGCTTGACCGGGTTGATGAGAAGGCCACGAACAGCCTGCTTTATACCCTTGCCATGGGCTCGTCTGTTTTCGGCAATACTGCGGCGGGATTCAATATGCCGGTTAACGACAAGCTCTTCATAGTCCAGTCCGAGATCATCGGAAATATCGCCGACAGAGAGAGCTGCGTTATAGTCGGCAGGTGCGGCGATTACGTCCTTCGCGATCATCCGGGAACTCTCAGCGTTTTCGTCTACGCCCCGACCGAGGCAAGAATAAAACGTATAATGGAGCGTCACTCTGTCGGATATGATGAGGCAAAAGACCTTATGAATAAGACCGACAGACGCAGAATAAACTATTACAACTTCTATACCGGCAGAAAATGGGGCAAATTCGATCACTACGATCTTATGATAAACAGCCATCTGCTCGGGATAGAGGGATCGGCGCAACTCATAGCCGACATGGCTGAAAGGTTTAAAGAAATTGAAGATCAGGGGTAAACAGAAGGTACTGAACGGCGTCGACAGGATCGACACAGCCTCGTCTCTGCTTCGCGGGAAGCGGATAGGGCTGCTTACGAATGCCTCGGGCGTAGACAGAAACGCCGTGCCGACGGTAGATCTTATCGCCGGAAAATATACGCTTACGACACTTTTCGCGCCCGAGCACGGAATCCGGACGAACCTCCAGGACGGACTCTGGGGGGATGATGCGAAGGACCCCGAGACGGGAGCAAGGCTCGTGACCGTCCGCCACGGAGACAGCGAAGGGCTTAAAGCCGCGCTTGAGGATATCGATGTTCTCGTTTATGACATTCAGGATGTCGGGGCGAGGTTCTATACCTATATCTACTGTCTTGCCGACCTCATGCGTCTTTGCGCCGAGGCCGGTAAGGAGGTAGTCGTTCTCGACCGGATAGATCCTATCGGAGGTGTCGGGATAGAGGGGATCGTGCTTGACACCGAAAAATATTCCTCGGGGATAGGACAATTTCCGATACCGACGCGCTACGGACTGACTGTCGGAGAATTCGCTAAGTTTATAAACCGGGAATACGGCATCGGGTGCCGTCTGAATGTCGTACCGTGCGCCGGTTGGGACAGAAGGCTCTTTGCCGATGACACCGATCTTCTGTGGGTCAATCCGTCGCCGAACATAACCTCGGTGAACTGCGCGATAAACTATATCGGTACCTGCATTTTCGAGGCTACGAATATCTCGGAAGGAAGGGGGACGACGCGCCCCTTCGATCTTATAGGTGCGCCTTTTGTCGATTCGGCTCGGCTTACGCAGAGGATGACATCGTTAAAGCTCGACGGAGTGGTCTTTCGCCGCGCATTCTTTACGCCGAAATTCGGCAAGTACGCCGGAGAAAACTGCGAGGGTGTCGAGCTTCATATACGCGACCGTGCTGCGTATTCTCCGTTTGAGACTATGCTTTACCTATACCGCGAGCTGTCGTATTACAGGGAATTTGAGGCTAAGGAGCAGAGCGTCTGCCTGCGCTTCGGAAACGACGCGCTCTGCGGTGAGTATGTCGATCCGGAAGCTATAATCAAGGCTTCCGCCGAGCCTTTGAGAGCGTATATGAAAAAGGCCTCGGCTTATCTCATATACTGAGAAATAAAAATTTTCCGAAAGTGAAAAAATCCCCTTGACATAAGGGGCTGTTTGCATTATCATAATAAAGCATTTTTTATAATAAAGTTTTCGGGAAGGGAGGTAAGCCGATGAAACTGTACGTCTGCGAGCTGTGCGGATACGAATACAATCCCAAGGAGGGAGACCCGGATAACGGAATCGAGCCGGGAACCGAATTCGAGGATCTGCCTGCCGACTGGGTATGCCCGCTTTGCGGAGCGTCAAAAGAGGACTTCGAGGCATCGGAAGTCGAGGATACGAAACCGACACTTGACAAATGATCTTTTGACGTCGGGACAAAATAAAAGGACCCGGGACTGCAGTCCCGGGTTCTTATTTTTCAAAGGTCAGAAGGTTTTCTCTTCCGCGCTTGCCGCAGAGGGTGACTATCCCTGCTTCACGCAGAAGGGCAACTCCCGCGGATGCGCGACGGTAATTGATCCTTGCCGCCTTCGCGTATTCCTTTATTGTGAAGGTTGAGGAAAGGCTTTCGGGCAGAAAGACTCCGTAATCTTCGGATCTTTTGAGGTCTGTCTCGCTTTCGAGCCGAAGCGGGAAGCGCTCGTTGCGGCTCGAGCCGCGCTTGCCGCCGTTACCCCAGCCGTCAAGGTTCCTGTGCTCCTCCATATCTATCAGCATTATCTTAACCGAAAAATTTTCGTTGCGGACGAATTTTTTCAGTTTTCCGAGCTCAAAAAGTGAATCGAAGATGCTCCCGGTCTTCGGACTGCGGCGCCGACCTCTTATCTCGCCCGTCGCGGGATCTATCCATGCGATCCATTTTCGGTACGGAAGCGGAAGGACTACCGTTACCTTCTCCTTTTCGAGAAGGGGAGGCAGCTTTTTTATCAGGCGTTCAAGGCTACGCGTCTGGATCTCCGTTATGCCGTTTTCGTTGTAGATGTCGGCAACCTTGCCGCATATGCCGACCTCGTGGAAATACGGGTCGGGTTCAATGTAGTATTTAAGAACGGCGTGAAGAGTTTTTTCTCCGAGCGTTCCTATTCCCCCGTCACGCGCGGCGGCGGTTATTGCCTCGCTGAATCGTTCGTCGTTCACTTTTTCAGGTTTGATTTTATAAGAAGATTGATATTCTCACGCACCGCGAGGACCTCTTCGGAGCTGTGTGCGCACCTGTCGAAGGAAATTTCGCCGGTCAAGTCCTCTATGACCTTCACTGTTTCGTCTTTTCCGATCAGCGAGGCACAGAGAGAGAACGCCGAGAGATCCTCGAGCGCTTCGTGGAAGACTACGAGTCTCAGTGATTCGTATGCTCCGTCGGGGGCGGGATAGACCGAGAAGGCATCGCCCGAAGGCGCGAAATAGTTGCCGGTCGTGTCAAGGTAGGGGTTCACCTGTGAGAGTGAAAATTGCGAATTGTAGAAGTTGTAGCCCCACTGGAGGAAGCCGGCTATGTCGTACTTGAAGAACTGCGCACCGATGCAACGGGTGCGGCAGGACGGCATGGCAAAGAAGCGGTTGCTGACTCCGACCGACTGGCTGCAGCAGTAATAGGTCCAGAGACCTTCGACTTTCGCGTCAAGGAAGGGCTTTATGCGGTTGTTCGCGGGGATCGGCGTTTTTATCAGCCCCGATTCGTAAAATTCCAGATTCGAGAGGGCGTCGATCACATTACAGTCGGCAAGAAGGTCCGCAACGACCGCTCGGGAACGTTTATACTGCTCGATCACCTTGATATTCGGTTCGTCCGAAATATGGAAAAGGCAACGGTCAAGGTCGCCGCGGGATTTCATATATTTTTTGAATTCGGCGATAAAGGTCCTCAGAAAGTGCGAATATTCAATACCGTCAGCCTCGGTCTCCCAGCCGAAGATCCGCCTGTATTCGCCGTTCAGTGTCGCCATGACCTTCGGTGCGTGCGCGGCTCCCCACTGGGTAAAGAGATGCGATATCTCGAGAAACTTTACGCCGCACCTGTCGCACATTTTTATCCATTTAGCGAGATTCTTAAAGTCAAACGTATAGTTTCCGAGCCCGTCGGTCTCAACTCCCACGAGCTGTACGGTGAGCCTTTCGTTGCCCGGCGCGGTGTCGAGCGGAGGTGTGAATACAGGGGTAAGTATCGTGTTTATCCCGTTTCTGACCGCTGTTTTTATGTAGTTCTCGGTGAGGCTCCACCATCTCCGTGAGAATACCTCGCAGCAGTGATACTGCGCCACGCAGTCGCCGTGGAACCACTGTGTGACCTTTATTTCCTGCTCGGGAAGGCTTGCGTCGATAATTTCGAGGCTAAGCTCCTCTTTTGCGTTTATCCCGCCCGACTCGTCGGTGAGGGTGAAGGTAAGCGTGAAATCGCCGCTCACCTCGCCGTCCGGTTCAAAGGTGATAAAGTAAGCCCTTGCCTCGTCCCTTACGACAGGAACTCTGTTGCCGTTTCCGAGCGGAAGCAGAAGGTCGGGATAAAGACCTTTTTCGGTGCGGAGGTAATTGTCGTCGTACTTGCCGGGGTAGCAGGGCATAAGTGAAGGCAGGCACTCAACCGTGCGCACAGAGAAAGTGCAGGGGGAGCCGACTACATCGAGCTTTAAAAAGGCGCGGTGCGGGGCGTCCTCGCCCGAGGCTCTTGCGAGCAGCTGAACCGAAAAGCGCTCGTTCTTCATCACCGACAGGTGCGTGAGCGCGTGAAAGTCCGCGATCTTTTGATCCGGAAAGCATTTTTCAAGAGATGATACGAGTATCGTTTCGGTCATTTTCTTGTTCCTCCGTAATATTTTCGGTTATGTTCCCGTTGATTTTATCATATTACGGTGCATATTTCAATATTATCGTTGAAAAAATCACGGAAGTGTGTTATAATCATCATAATTACAAGTCATTCGGGGTTTCTGATGAAAGTACAACTTGTTGCGACCTGTATGTTCGGGCTCGAGCGCTTCCTCGGCGAGGAGATCGATGCGCTCGGTTGCCGCCGGCTTGAGACTATCGACGGAAGAGTGACCTTTGAGGGGGATGCCGCCGATGCCGCAAGGGCGAATGTAAACCTGCGCTGTGCCGAGCGTGTGCTATTGAAGGTCGGATCGTTTGAAGCGAGGACCTTCACCGAGCTCTTCGACGCGACGAAGTCTCTGCCATGGGAGGATTACATAGGCAGAAACGATGCCTTTCCGGTGCGGGGACATTCGGTGAAGAGCACGCTTTTCTCGGTGTCCGACTGCCAGAGCATAATGAAAAAGGCGATAGTGGATCGCCTGTCGTCAAAATACGGCATAAAATGGTTTGAGGAGACCGGCATAACCTATCAGATAGAATTTTTCATACTTCGCGATCTTGTGACGGTTATGCTCGATCTCTCGGGTATGGGACTTCATAAGCGCGGATACCGTCCCGCGGCGGGCGCGGCACCCTTGCGTGAGACACTTGCGGCGGCTCTCGTGCTGAACTCAAGACCGAGAGAAAACGTCCTGCTCTGGGACCCCTTCTGCGGTTCGGGTACGATACCGATCGAGGCGTCGATGATAATGACGCACCGTGCGCCCGGAATGAACCGGGCTTTCGCAGGTGAGGCTTATGCCTTTTTGCCGCCGGGGATATGGGACGCCGCGAGAACAGAGGCTCGTGACGCTGTCGACGACGCCACGGCGTTTGAGGCTTACGGAAGCGATACCGACGCACGTGTGCTTGAATTTGCCCGTGAGAACGCAAAGAGAGCCGGTGTGGATTCGAGGATAAAATTCTTTGAAGCCGACGCGAGAAAAATAAAAAAGCCGGTCGACAGGCGCGGGACCGTGATCTGCAATCCGCCTTACGGTGAGAGAATGATGACCTCATCTGAGGTCGAGAGCCTTTATCGTGAGGTCGGAAAAGCTTTCTCTGCGCTTTCTCCGTGGCAGATATACATTCTGTCATCCTATCCGTCTTTTGAGCGTTTCTACGGTGCCAAGGCAGACAAGGTGAGGAAGTTATATAACGGTATGATACCGTGTAATTTATATCAGTATTTCAAAAATCCCGATAGAACGGGTAATAAGAAGTTCTGAAAAAAGGAGGAATATCAGTGTTTTGTAAACAATGCGGGAATGAGCTTCCCGAAAACGTAAAGTTCTGCCCCAACTGCGGTGCCGAGGTGAAAAACGTCGAGCCGGATCCCGAGGCGGAGCCGAGTGCTGCGAGCGCTCCCGATGCGCAGCAGAGCGATAAGAGTGATACAAAGACTGTGCCGCCCGCGTCACCGGCCCGGACGCAGACTGGGAAATGGAATGTTCTCGCAATCGTGAGCTTTGCCGTTGCCGCAGCCGGTGTTGTGGGATATCTTGCGGGAGGTGTCGTGCTTCACATTGCCACCCTTGTTATGTCCATAATAGCTCTCAACCAGTTCAAGAAGGACCCGACCATGAAAGGAAAGGGCTTTGCAATCGCCGGTACGGTTATTTCGGCGGTATCGGTGGGTATGGTAGTTCTCGGGGCTGTCATAAACATTGTTCTGCTCATGTTCGGATTTGTTACGACCGGAATTTTCGGTATTATCACCGGTATCATAAATGAGATGATAAAAGAATCCTTTGCATCATTTCTTCTTTTCTGACAGGGCAAAATATATTTTTTGGAGGTAATTTTTATGATCTGTCCGAAATGCAATCAGACGGTCGAAGAGGGCGCGAAATTCTGCACGAACTGCGGTGCGGCACTCGAGGATGCCGTCAAACAGGAAACCGAGCAGGTGACAGAGCCGGAAACTGCTCATGCCGTCGAAGAAAATCCCGTGCCGGAGACCGCCGCACAGACGCCTGAGGGAACTCCGGTCATGACTCCCGCGAACGAACGGTATGAGGAGCCGAAGAAGAAGACCAACGGTCTTGCCATAGCCGGCTTAGTATGTTCGATCGTCACTCCGTTCAACATTCTGTCGCTTGTCCTCAGCATCGTCGGTCTTGTCCTCGGGATCAAGAAGTGGAACTCGAGCGGCAAAGGACTTGCCATCGCCGGCATCATTGTGTCGGGGATCAGCTTGATTCTTGATTCGATAGCGCTCACTTTTATTATCGCTGTTATAATGTTTTTACCGGAAGCCGGTGCGGCATTCCTGCTCTGAAACCTAACTATGATTTTGAAAGGGGATTAATATGCGTAAAAAGGGTATTAAAATGAAAAAACATCATATTTCGTTAGCCGCATTGCTCATTATGTTCGGTATGCTTATCTCGTCCTGCGGTCCCGCTGCGCCGGGGCCCGCAGAAAATACACAAGCGACATCCGACAATACTTCCGGCGGCGAGCCAACAGGTGAACCAACCGGTGACGTCACGACATCGGGAACTGAAGCACCCGAGACGCCGGCAGCGCCGAAGTCTCTTAAGATCCTTGCGATAGGCAACAGCTTCTCGACAGACTGTATGCAATATCTTTACGACATAATGAAGAGCGGCGGAGTTGAGAATATCGTCCTCGGAAACCTCTATTACGGCGGATGCAGCCTTGCACAGCATCTTGACTTCGCAAAGAACAACAAACCGAATTATACTTATTACAAAAACACCTCCGGAAGTTGGGATAGTACGGCAAAATATCTGCTTGTCGACGCGCTTAAGGACGAGGAATGGGACTATATCACCTTCCAGCAGACCTCGAAGACCTGCGGATTTGAGTCGAGCTACGGTGCGACATTGACCTCGCTCGTCGATTTTGTCGAGGAGAGAGCACCGAAGAGTGCAAAGTTTCTCTGGAATATGACATGGGCATATCAGCAGGACAGTACGCACAGCTCCTTCCCGAATTATGATAAGAGTCAGAAGAAGATGTACGATATGATACTTAACTGCGTTGAAAAGTGCATAAAGCCCGAGAAGCGCTTTGTGGGTATCATACCCTGCATGACCTCTGTCCAGAACGCGAGAACCTCCTTCCTCGGAGATACGCTCACACGTGACGGATATCACCTTGATTATTACATAGGAAGGTATATAGCGGGGCTGACATGGTTCAGCGCCATAACGGGGCTTTCGCCCGAGGCGGTGGCTTATAACCCCTCCGAGTCGATGATCTCGCCCGATATGGTAGCGGTCGCACGAGAAGCGGTCGCAGCGGCGATAAAGACTCCGGGTGCTGTCACGCAATCTGCCATAACAGAGGGCAAGCGCGGTGAAGGAAAGCCCGTCGACGATCCGTCGGTAACTCTCAATCCCGCTGATTTCTTCGAGGCAGACAGTAAGCTCGCCGCGGGAAAGGGAACGGATCTTTCGAAATATTCGCTTCTCACTTGGGAATATATCGAGAACGGCTACTGGTATTGCACAAAGAATGCTACCGTTACGTATCCCGTCGAAACCGCGGGAACATACAAGCAGAATGTCTGTACGAAGCGGAAATTCAGCATTGAAGATCTGCCCGCGGGAAGCATCGTGATCTGCGATAAGGGATGGCAGTACAGGCTCGAGATCTACCCGTCCGAGAATGAGAAGTATACGGGCACGCGCCCGACGATGAATTCTTCTGAATATTATGTGATAACCGAGGAATTCCTGAACGGCTGCAAATATATCGCATGGAATGTCGCAAGCAACCCGAAGAGCGATATTTCACAGATCTATGCACAGGCGGCGTGCCATGTCAGAGTATACGTGCCGGTGAAGTGATCGAGTATACGTCGAAGACTTAATAGAAATACGCAAAGGACCGCTTGCGAAAGCAAG
>CALYSG010000058.1 GCA_945485605.1 uncultured Clostridia bacterium | reverse complement strand
CATAATCGCCCGCAAGTTCTTTGAAAGGGTGCGGGAAAACTTTCTCGAAAGAAAGTTTTCCCGCGTCTCCCGTAGCAAATATAGGGAAGGATCTCCCCGAAAGAAGATCCTCCCCTGAAAATATCTATTTGTTATCTCTTATTTCTTCATCGCGACGGCGACCTTTGCCTTCGCGGCGATGTTCTCGGGTGTGAGTCCGTAGAGCTCAAGAAGTGCGGGAACGGTTCCCGAACGGCCGAAGCTGTCCTCTACGCCGACTCTCAGCACCGGCACCGGCTTCGTCTCGCATACGACCTCGGCTACTGCGGCTCCGAGTCCGCCGAGCACGTTGTGCTCCTCCGCGGTGACGATCGCTCCGGTTTCCTCGGCTGCCTTCACGACCGCCTCACGGTCGATCGGCTTGATCGTATGAACATTCACTACCGCCGCGCTTATGCCTTCGGCGGAAAGCAGCTCCCTTGCCTTCAGAGCCATATCTACCATGATACCGGTAGCAAAGATGCTTACGTCCTTACCCTCGGCAAGTGTTACAGCCTTACCCGGCTCGAACTTGTAGCTCTCTTTATCGAAAAGCACCGGGACGGCGTATCTGCCGAAGCGGAAGTACACGGGTCCCTTATAGTTTATCGCCCACTCGACGGCGGCTCTCGCCTCGGTCGCATCGGCGGGGTTGACGACCGTCATTCCGGGGATCGTACGCATAAGCGCAAGGTCCTCAAGGCACTGGTGAGTCGCGCCGTCCTCCCCTACCGTGATCCCGGCGTGCGTCGCGCCGATCTTCACATTGAGGTGAGGATAACCGATACTGTTCCTTATCTGCTCGAAGGCGCGTCCCGCCGCGAACATGGCAAAGGTCGAGGCAAAAACGACCTTACCCGTCGTCGCGATACCCGCGGCGACCGTCATCATATTGCCCTCTGCAATTCCGCAGTCAAAGAATCTCTCGGGGAACTTCTTTTTGAAGATCCCGGTCTTTGTCGCCGCGGCAAGGTCGGCGTCAAGCACCACGAAATCGTATTTGTCGCCGAATTCGGCAAGCGCGTTGCCGTATGCTTCTCTCGTTGCTATCTTATCCGCCATCTCAGTTGCCCTCCGTAGAATTCAGCTCTGCGACCGCCTGCGCATACTGCTCGTCATTCGGAGCAGATCCGTGCCAGCCGGTCTGATTTTCCATAAACGACACGCCCTTGCCCTTCACCGTCTTCGCAACGATAGCGGTGGGCTTGCCCTTACATTCCTCGGCGGCGCTGAACGCCGCGTCGAGCTCGTCGAGATCGTGTCCGTTGACGCACACGACATTGAAGCCGAACGCCTCGAGCTTCTCTTTATAGGGCGTGGGATTCATTACCTCGGCAACCGGACCGTCTATCTGAAGTCCGTTCCAGTCAACGATAAGGCAGAGGTTATCGAGCTTGTAATGGGCGGCGAACATGCAAGCCTCCCAGACCTGCCCCTCTTCGCTCTCACCGTCGCCGATGGCGGTATAGACGCGATAGTCCTTCCCTGCTGTCTTTCCGGCGAGCGCCATGCCGCATGCCGCCGAGATCCCGAGCCCGAGCGATCCGGTCGTCATATCGACACCCGGGGTATGCTTCATGTCGGGGTGCCCCTGAAGGAAGCTGTCGACGCGGCGAAGCTTTTCAAGCTCTTCACGCGGGAAGTATCCCTTCAGTGCCAGCGCCGCATAAAGTGCGGGGGCTGTGTGACCCTTTGACAGGACGAACCTGTCCCTGTCCTCCCACTCGGGGTTCTTCGGATCGATCCTCATTTTGTAAAAATATAAGTACGACAATACATCGGCTATCGAAAGCGATCCGCCCGGATGACCCGATTTTGCCGCGTGGATACCCTCGAGCGCGCCGAGCCTTATCTCTTTTGCCGCTTCGATCAGCTCTTTTTTCTTATCAGCTTTCATGCTTCCTCCCGAATAATTCAATATGATATGATTATTATATACTATCCCACCGCGATTGTCAAGCGAGATCGCCGCACACTTCTATTCTTCGGATAACGGCTTCCTGTACCTTCTTCATTGCCGCGCGTCCGTACTTCTTCGGATCGAAGCAGTCGGTATCGGAAAGAAGGTATTCCTTCAAACCCTCGGTGTAAGCCTGCCTCAGCTCGGTCGCGAAGTTTACCTTTGCGATACCGCGTGCTATGCACTCTCTGATCGCCTTTTCCGACAGCCCGGACGCACCGTGAAGCACGAGCGGCAGCTCAAGTCCCGCCGAGACGAGCTTGTCCTTTATCAGAGAAAGCCTTCCCGTGTCGAGCACCGGTGTACCTTTATATACGCCGTGCGCCGTGCCTATGCCTACGGCGAGCGACGAGCAGCCCGTCTCGCGGACGAACCTCAAGGCGTCGTCGGGATCCGTATACGCCGTTCCGGAAGAAAATGTCGAGTCCTCTTTCCCTCCGACAGTTCCGAGCTCAGCCTCGACCGGTATCCCTTTTTCCGAGGCGAGGCTCACGACGCGCTTTGTAAGCGCGATATTGTCCTCAAGGCTCTCCTTTGAGCCGTCTATCATCACAGAAGAGTACCCCGCATCGAGAGCCGCCTCACACAGCTCATATGAAGAGCCGTGATCGAGGTGAAGCGCGACCGGGATCTTCGCATTTTCGGCAAGCTCGCGAACCATCGCCGCAAAAAGACCGACAGATGCGTAATTCACGGTCGAGGGCGTCGTCTGGATTATCAGCGGAGCACGGCACGCCTCTCCCGCCGCAACGATCGCCATCGCCATCTCAAGATTCTCACAGTTGAAGGCTCCGACGGCGTATCTGTGTGACACGGCGTCCGCCAGAAGCTCCTTTGTCGTTACGTATGCCATAATTTTTCCCCTTCCT
This sequence comes from uncultured Clostridia bacterium, assembly GCA_945485605.1. Lineage (GTDB taxonomy): Bacteria > Bacillota > Clostridia > Oscillospirales > CAG-272 > RGIG3994. Next base: position 7,729 of record CALYSG010000058.1, on the reverse strand, counting down.
TAAGGTGCAAAAGGGGACGCCTCCGTATTTTCCGAAGGCTTCCCCACTTCATTATTATAATATGTAGTCTACGCAGGCGCGTGCCCGTCTGACAGGCTTCATGAATGTACCGACCGCAACATGATCCGGGTGGACGCGGTAACGCTCAAGGTCCTCAAAGGAATCGAAATCCGAAATGAGGACGAGATCCCAGTTTACCCCGTTCGCGTTTTCGTTGACCTTCACGGTCGAGCTCCTGATCCAGTCGATCTTCGACGGCAGAGCCTCCAGCATATTTTTCGTGATCTCAACGTTTTCTTCGCGCGTTCTTCCGCCCGCTTCGTCGAGGAATTCAAACATACATATGTGCCTTACCATTTTCTTTATCCTTTCAGTCAAGCCCTCTCGTACGGGTAGTGACTCTTCCCGACGAGAGCGAGATATATCTCACCAAAAGTGCCGCTCGGTCGTCTCCGAGGCTCTTCCAGAGCTTCTCCGTGAAGGATTCCGCACTGTTCAGCACGGTCACACGCTGCGGCTCGCCGGAAAAGGGCTTCCCGTCCCTTCCGAATTCGGTTACGAGGTGTCCTACCCCCGCGACGGATGCGTAGGAGAAGATCATGGCGTTGTTCGAGCTTGCCTCCTCGTCGGCAGGCTTCACGCAAAAGAGCTTATAGCCGAACTTCTCTCCGAAGGTAAGAATACCGCCGACGCGCGTCTTATTCGATGCCTCAAGCCCGCAAAGCGCGCCGACGCAGCACCTTCCCTGCTCCGAGGTCGAGCACATCAGGTCGGTAAGGCTTCCGTCGTTTACGAATACCTTGTTCCCCGACTTCTTTACGGGCGAGCTTACGAGGGGTCTGCCCCCCATAGGCTTACCGGCGAGGCGCGGCATAAGCATTACCTCGTCACCGAAATCGTTGAATTTTACATTCTTTTCTTCATCGCTCTTTCCGGTATAGAAGCAGGCGAGAACGGCGTATTTGCCGTTTTTTGAGAGTCCCGCGACGGTTCCGAAGCCCGGAAATTTATTCTTGCGCAGAGCCGAACCGGCGTCTGCCGTTCTGAAGCTGTTGTTCATATGTTTATAACCGTTTCTTTCGCATCAGCGAAAGCTTCCTTTCTTATTTAACGATCCCCTTTGCCTTCAGAAGCGAGGCAAGCTCCTTACCGGTCGCTTCCTGTGCCGCGCAGTTCGGGTGATTTCCCATTCCTTCACGGTTCAGGGTGGTCTTTAACACATAGACTCCCGCGCTCTCGCCTCCGAGCTCCGCGACACCCTCGTTGACCTGTGTCTGGAATCCGTTGTTCATCGCATTGGTGATGAAGACGACGGGCAGGTCGGCTTTGCCGTAGTATTCCCTGATCTCGCCGACAAAGGTCTTAAGATCCTTCTTGAAATCCGCAGCCTTCACGGGGTTAGTTGCGGCGGTGCTCTTCGAGTAGTCGTTCGTGCCGAGGTTTATAATTACGGCGTTCGGGATCCTCGCCTTGAAGTCATACGGAGTCTTGCCGCGTATCTGATTATAATAAGGATAATAGGTTCTCGGGATCGAGTTTCCGTAGCCCGACGACCACGAGAGCAACCAGCCCGAGACGCTGACCATCGAATAGTCGGTGCCGAGAGCCTCCGACGCGAGGAAGGCGTAGGTCTTCGTTCCGTCGCAATAGTAGGCATTGCCGGCAGCCTCATTCGTCTTACTTGGGACATACTCACCGGCAAGGCCGTAGCCGCAGGTTATGCTGTCGCCTATAAATTCAAAGTAAAGCTCCTTGTTTTCGGGGCGCTTGCCTATCGTACCCTTAAGCGATATGCTCTTTATCTCGCTGTTTGCATGGGCTATATGCGACTGCTTTAGAAGGCGGAAGGTATGCACTCCCTTCTCAAGTCCGGAGGCGAGCGTCAGCTCGTTGTCGCCGACCTTTGCCTCGAGTCTTTGCGAGCTTCTCTCGCCGTCAACATATACCGTGTAGTAGCAGTCGCCGCTGTAAGAGGACGCCGCCTTCTTAACGCTGACTCCGACGCTTACCTCACCCTCGCACTCGGCGGTGAACTCTATCCCCGAAGCCGTCCAGTCACAGGTGATCCCGCTCTCTGTCTGTTCCGAGCGTCCGATGACCTTGACCTTGTCTATGACCGAGAGGATATCGACCGTCTTTGTATCGGAAATATAGAGCTTGTCGAGCTTTGACGGGATAACTATCTCTTCCTTGCCGTCAATGTAGGTCTCGATGAAATACTTCACAGCCATGGCGACCGCGGATTCGCTTCCGCCGTTTATGACGATCTTGCCGTCAACGACGCGGATATACCAATCGTTCGCGTTGAGCTTTTCGGTATGAGCCTTCGATTCGGGGCGGTTCGTGTCACCGATAAGGACCTCGTTCGCCTTTATCTCGGTCTCCTCAAGGTACCAGTCGTCAGAATAATCTACCTTACTGTTTGAAAAGTCCGCAACAGACTGAACGAGCAAGGTTCCCGCGTTGCGCAGTATCTGACCGCATTTTTCGGGACGGACGAATTTAAAGAAGACCTCCCCGTCCTTTACCGCAATACGGATACCGGGATCATTTATCTCGGGAGCTGTAGTTGTTACGCCTTCGGCGGTCGTTGTCGCTCCGTTTCCGTCGGCTGCGCAGGCGGCAAGCGGGACTATCATGCAAGCGATAAGCAGGGCACAAATGAGTTTTTTCATATTATATTTCTCCCTTAAGTCATCGGAATTACTTTTTTATTCCCTGTCGGTAACGGCTATTCCGAGATCGCGAAGAGTCTGTTCGTCCGCGGGAGCGGGACACTTCGACATAAGCTCGGAGGCATTCTGCACCTTCGGGAAGGCGATCACATCGCGGAGCGAGTCTGCACCAGACATGACCATCGCGAGTCTGTCAAGTCCCATACCCGAACCTCCGTGCGGGGGAGCACCGTACTTGTACGCCTCGACGAGAAAGCCGAACTTCGCATCGATCTCTTCGGGCGTGAGTCCGAGAGCCGAAAACATCTTCTCCTGAAGCTGCCAGTCGGTGATCCTTATAGATCCCGAGAGGAGCTCGGTGCCGTTAAGCACCATATCGTAGCATTTCGCCCTTACCTTTCCGGGGTCGGATTCAAGGTAAGGCAGGCACTCCTCGAGCGGCATCGTGAAGGGGTGATGCATGGCGTCCCAGTGACTCGTCTCCTCGTTCCACTCAAAGAACGGGAATTCGGTGATCCAGAGGAAGTTGAACTTATCCTTCGGGATAATATCGAGCTTTCTCGCGACGATCGTGCGGAGCGCACCGAGAGTCGGAAGGACGACCTTGTCCTTATCGGCGCAGATGAGCATCACGTCTCCCTGCTCGAGTCCGGCGAGCGAATAGATCGCCTGAAGCTCCTCGGGCTTCATAAACTTTGCAAATGAGCAGGCGGGCTCGGCATCTACCCAGCGGACAAAAGCAAGTCCCTTCGCTCCGATCCCCTTCGCATGCTCGGTGAGCTTATCTATCTCTTTTCTCGTGAGGATATGCGCGGCGTTCTTCGCAACGATGGCACGGACGCTTCCGCCCGCGGCAAGTGCCGATGCGAAAACGGCAAATTCCGAAGCCCTCACGGCATCGGAGAGATCGACTATCTCCATTCCGTAGCGCGTATCGGGCTTATCGGTGCCGTACTTCTCCTGCGCCTCGGCGTAGGTCATACGGCGCATCGGAGTCTCGACCTCAAGCCCGAGGACCTCTTTGAACACTCTCTTTATGAAGCCCTCATTCATCTCCATTATATCTTCCTGCGTTGCAAAGGACATCTCAAGGTCTATCTGCGTGAATTCGGGCTGACGGTCGGCGCGAAGGTCCTCGTCACGGAAGCAACGTGCGAGCTGGATATAGCGGTCAAAGCCGGCGACCATCAGAAGCTGCTTGTAGATCTGCGGCGATTGCGGCAGAGCGTACATACAGCCGTGATGCAGCCTTGAGGGAACGACATAGTCGCGTGCTCCCTCGGGCGTCGGCTTTATCATCATCGGCGTCTCGATCTCCATAAATCCGTTCTCGTAGTAATACTCGCGTGCGACCCTTGCTATCTCGTGACGCATACGGATGTTCTTCTGAAGCTCGGCGCGGCGAAGGTCGATATAACGGAACTTAAGCGCCGTCTCGTCCTTGACCTTCTTCGTATCGCTGACCTCAAACGGAGGCGTCTGCGCCGCGGAAAGCACCTTGAGGCTCTTTACATATACCTCGATCTTACCGGTAGGAAGGTTGGGATTCACCGCACCCTCCCCGCGGTATCTGACCTCGCCGTGAGCACAGACGACGAATTCGGCACGGCAGGAGAACGCCTTGTCAAAGACCTCTCTGTCTGTCTTGTCATCAAACGCAAGCTGCAAAATACCCGTGCGGTCGCGAAGGTCGATGAATATCAGTGAGCCGAGGTCGCGCCGGCGCTGCACCCAGCCCATAACGCACACCTCTTTGCCGACGGCGCTCTCGGGCACCTTGGCGCAGTAGTAGCTTCTCTTGTCTTCATTAGTGAGAAATTCAGCCATCGTCGTTCTCCTTTTTTATCAGTCTATGGGCTCGCCGTCTTTATTGAAGAGCGGAAGTTTCTCAAGGAATATAAGGTCGTCGCGAAGGCTCGCTTCGCCCTCGGCAAGGATCGCGACTCTGCCGCAGATGTTTCCACCCGCCTCGTTCACGAGAGTCTCGAGTGCCTTCAGCGATTCCCCGGTCGAGATAACGTCGTCAACGATAAGGACTCTCTTGCCCTTCATAAGCTCGGCATCGGACATATCGAGGTAGAGCTTCTGTTCCTTTGCGGTCGTGATCGAATTTACCGTGACCTCCAAAGTCTTCGGCATATAGAGCTTCGGGCTCTTTCGGGCAACGAAGTATTTTTTGTCGCCCCTCTGCCTTGCCATCTCGTGCGCGAGCGGGATACCCTTTGTCTCGGCGGTGATGATGTAATCGTAATCGGGGACTCGGGAGAGCAGCGCCTTCGCCGACTTCTCGGTCAGCTCGGGGTCGCCTACGATTATAAACGCTCCTATGTAAAGCTCGGGGCTCAGCGGGCAGAGCGGAAGGTCGCGCTCACAGCCGGCTATATTCATTCTGTAATACTTTTCCATATCTTTATCTCCTGTTCTTCAAAGAGTTTGATCCTGCCATTTTATGCGTTTATGGTTGTCTGTATTAAGGGCTTCTTCCACAAGTCCCGCAAAGTCGAGCTTTGCCTCCTCCGCCTCGACCTTTGAAAGCTCCGGCTTCGTCTTCGGATGCGGAGGTGTGAACACCGTGCAGCAGTCCTCGTAAGGAAGTATCGAGGTATCAAAGGTTCCGATCTTCCTCGCCGTTTCGATGATCTCCGCCTTGTCAAGACCTATACAGGGGCGGAAAACGGGTATCGACGAGGCGGCGTCGGTGACTCCTATCGCCTGCATGGTCTGCGACGCGACCTGGCCGAGGCTCTCGCCCGTTATCAGTGCGCGGCAGTCGTATTCCTTCGCGAGCCTGTCGGCTATCGTCATCATAAAGCGGCGCAGAAGCAGGGTGAAGTAATCCTCCTCGCATACGCGCTTGATCTCTTCCTGGATATGCGTGAGCGAGACGACGTGAAGGTTTATCGTCCCGGCGTAACGCGCCACGAGCCGGGCAAGGTTCATGACCTTCTCTCGCGCCAGCTCTCCCGTATAGGGGAAGGACTCAAAGTATACCGCGTCGAGCCTCACTCCTCGCTTTGCCATCATATATCCGGCAACCGGCGAATCTATGCCGCCCGAGAGAAGGAGCATGGCGTTTCCGCTCGATCCGACGGGGATACCTCCGGCGCCCTTTACCTGCCCCGCGTGGATATAGGCACTGTCCTCTCTGACCTCTGCCATGACCGTGACATCGGGGTTTTTCACATCAACGCGCAGGTGCGGGCAGGCAGAAAGTATCGCCCCGCCGACCTCCGCGGATATTTCGGGAGACTTTAAGGGGAAGGTCTTGTCGGCGCGCTTCGATTCGACCTTGAAGGTCTTAACTCCGTCAAGGAATCTCGGCAGATAGCTCTTCGCCGTTTCGCAAAGAGAAGCAACCGACTTTTCGCAAGCCGCCGCTCGGCTGAGGGCGATTATTCCGAAGGTATGCGAGGCGGCATCGAACATGGCGTCGATGTCGGCGTCATCGTCCTCCGGTATGATGTAAATAAGGCTCTGCGAGCGTCTGACGGTAAATCTGCCGCACTGCGCCGCCCTGTAACGCAGATCCTTCACGAGAAGCTGCTCAAAGCTCGCGCGGTTCGCGCCCTTCAGCACTATCTCGCCGTATTTGCAAAGAATTATCTCTTTCACTTGCCGTCCTCTTCCTCTTCCGTTTCTTCTTCGGCCACCTCCTCGGGCGGCTCGTCGTCATTAAGGCTTTCAATGATCTTCGTCGCAAGCTCAAGGTCGGTGTTCTTCACGAAAAAATCGGTACCGAGCATGGAATTCCCCGTTACGACGGAAACGGAGCCTCCGCGCTCGTTTATCAAAAAAGGTATCCCCGCATCCTCGAGTATGCTCGCGACGACAGCGCGCGAGGGAAGGTCGTAGACCGTAACGAGGAGCTCGAGATCCTCGGCGGGCTTATGCGAATCTCCTATTCCGAAAAGTGACATGGCAAATAAACCTCCTCAGTCCTTATAATAGTGCGGAAAGATCCTCTCCCAGACGTCGCGACAGGCAAAGGTATCGGCGACCGAGCTGTGGGGTACCCCCCTCCACTCGATCCCGAAATGGCTCATCGCGTCGATCAGGGAGGCGTGCTCTATCTCGGGGTGACACTCGTGTGCATAGCGGACGAATTCGTTCGCACAGCAGCGCACCTTGGCGTGCAGAGCCTCGCGCTCTTCCTCCGGGTAAATATACTTTATATGGCTGTAATCTGTCGAGACGCCGTAGGCGATAAGATTGTCGGCACCGGCAAAGATCTCCTTTATCTGCGGAGTCAGCTCGGCAAGCGTCGGGCAGTTCTCGGTCATCTCGGGGGTGATACCGTGTATCTTCTCGGTCCTCTTCCATTTCTTGGTGTGGTCGGGCTTGACGAGAGTATTCATTATCAGCTTATCGTTTCCGTCTACTATGCTGATGGAGATTATCTCGTCACGATCGTAAAAGCCGGTCAGCTCAAGGTCGAAAAACAGCACCTTCGATCGCTCCATACCGAAATACTGCGCACGGTAGGCATCCCCCTCGGCGCGTCTCTCGGCAAGATCTTTTTCGTAACATTCGCGGCAGAGCTTTTTCTTGAACCTTATGTTCTTTCCGCATCTGACGCAGGTAAGGGGCAGGCGCGACGCCGTTCTCTTGTCGTAGAAGAACAGAGGCGTCTTGTCCGCCTTCAGGGTGTAAGCCACCGGCTCCTCTATGACCTTGCAATTCATCGCGGTAAGACGTTCGCGCGTGTAATAGCCGTAGCCCGATGCGCGTTTTACGCTCATTCTCTCGATGACACTGCCGCTCGGAAGGGTCATCTGTTCGTTTTTCGCTCCGTACCAGAGCTCGGGCGGTGCCTCCGACACCTTCTCCGGATCGAAATAGAAGATCACCGTCTCGTCGTCGATATAGGTGTACGCTGTCGGCTCACCGCCGGGAAGAAGATGCAGCTGATTCAGAAGTGCACGGGATATGTAGCCCTTTGCTTCCGCCTCGCTTTTGCTTACGCAGGGGATCGAGGCTCCCGATCTTGTTTTAACTGAGGTACTCAAGGTTTCCTCCATTTTCTATATACATTATAACTGACAGAAGTCACATTC
>CALYSG010000057.1 GCA_945485605.1 uncultured Clostridia bacterium | reverse complement strand
GTATATGACTCGTGCCGTCTATTGTGCCGGGATGATGAAATAAATCAGGATAAATAAATTCGGGAGGACTCAGACATGACGTTTGAACACGACGATACTCTTGAGAGCGGTGTATCTATAAGAGTTATCGGTGTAGGCGGCGGTGGAAACAATGCCGTTAACAGAATGATTTCGACAAATATCCGCGGGGTTGATTTTATCGCGATCAACACCGACCGTCAGGCGATCCGCAGATCGGATGCCCCGACACAGCTCGTTATAGGAGAGAAGATAACGAAGGGCTTCGGCGCCGGTGCCAATCCCGCTATCGGTGCGAGAGCCGCAGAGGAATCGATTGAGGATATCAAGCAGGCACTTACCGGTGCCGATATGGTTTTTGTTACCGCCGGTATGGGCGGCGGAACGGGAACAGGTGCTGCTCCGGTCGTTGCCCGCGTAGCAAAGGAAATGGGCATCCTTACCGTCGGTATCGTTACAAAGCCCTTCGCATTTGAGGGCAAGCGCAGAATGGATCAGGCTATGGAGGGTATCTCCGAGCTTAGCCAGTATGTCGATTCGCTCGTAATAATTCCTAACGAAAGACTTAAGCAGGTCTCGGATACAAGGATAACCCTTGCAAATGCCTTTGAGATAGCCGACGACGTTCTCCGCCGCGGTGTCCAGAGCATTTCGGAGCTTATCAATGTTCCTTCGTTTATCAACCTCGACTTTGCCGATGTGACCTCCGTCATGGCGGACGCCGGTTACGCTCACATGGGCGTCGGCTCGGCGAGCGGCAAAGACAAGGCAGAGCAGGCGGCGAAGGCTGCCATCTCGAGCCCGTTGCTTGAGACCACGATGAACGGTGCGACCGGTATTCTTATCAGCATTACCGCGTCGAATGACGTCGGACTTGAGGATATCGACCTTGCCTCTACCCTTATTGCGAACGAAGCATCGCCCAATGCTAATGTTATCTGGGGCGTTGCATTTGATAACGACCTTGACGATGAGATGCGTATAACGATAATCGCGACGGGATTCAACAAGAAGCCCGATGACGATACCCGTACGGTCACGGTTACAGCAGAGCAAAACGTTCCGAAGGCATCCGAGCAGGCGAGCCCCGTTCAGCAGGCAAAAGCCGAGCCGGCGCCCGCACCGAAAGCTCCCGAGAGACCGAAAGCAACATCCGGAAGAGGAAGCGATATTTCAGAGAGCGACCTTGACGATATCATGAGTATCTTCAGGAAAAAGTAAAAAAGAAAAAATCTAAGAAAAGAGGGTTGACGAATATATCGCCGACCCTCGTTTTATCGGAGGAACAATTATGAGATCAATACTCGAAAACCTTAAGAGTACGGATATCAAGGACGTTATTCTTGACACCGACTGCTATAATGAGATAGACGACCAGTTCGCTCTTGCGTACCTTATGAGATCTGGGGACAGAGTGAACCTGCTTTCGGTAAACGCCGCACCCTTCCTGAATAAGCGCTCGACCTCGGCGGGTGACGGAATGGAGAAGAGCTATAACGAGATCTTCCGTATCATGAAGCTCGTCGACAAAAACGCCGATATCCCCGTCTACCGCGGTTCGCGCGAATTCATGAAGGACAAAAATGTTCCCGTCGAATCAGAGGCCGCCGACAACATAATCAACACCGTTATGAATTCGGAAAAAACGGTATATATCATTGCGATAGGCGCGATCACGAACGTGGCATCGGCTATCGTGAAGTGTCCCGAGATCTGCAAGAAGGCTGTCCTTATCTGGCTCGGAGGTCATGCGCTTCATTGGCAGGACACGAAGGAATTCAACCTAAGACAGGATATTCCCGGGGCACAGGTCGTATTTGACTGCGGGATCCCGCTCGTTCAGATACCTTGCTTCGGGGTCTGCTCCGAATTCATCACGACCGTTCCCGAGCTCAGATATTACCTTGAAGGAAAGAACGAGCTTTGCGATTACCTTGTCGACATCGTAAGCAAGTATTCGACAAAGCCCTTCGGCTGGTCAAAGGTCGTCTGGGATGTCACGGCGGCGGCGGTATTCACGAAGCCCGAGGCTCTTGATTTCGTCGTGATCCCCACGCCGATAGTAACACCCGATTGCCGTTACGCATTCGACCCCGCAAGACACCATTACATTTATGTCAGAAGGATAAAACGCGATCCGATCTACGCGGATCTTTTCACTAAGCTCGCGTCGGTCGGCGGAGGTAAATTATGAAGCTGAATATAATTGGACTTAACGAAAAGCAGGCTCTCGCGCTCGTCGAGCTTCAGGATCAGCTCGGATTTGAGATTTGCATCGACGGCACGGAGGTTGAGGTCAAGTGCGCGGATTCTGTTTCGGTGGCGAAAAAAGACGGCGGATACCATGTCACCTACAGCCGCGACTGTGAGCTTTTCCGTGTTCTGTCGGAGCTTTCGGGAATTATATCCGACGGCGGACACAAGAGCTACCGAAGTAACTTAAGGATGCTCTGTTACATGGCGGATATGTCGCGAAATGCAGTTTACAATATGCAGTCGGCAAAGCGCATGATAAGATACCTTGCCCTTATGGGCTACGATTCCCTGATGCTCTATACCGAGGATACATATGAGCTTCGGGACTACCCCTACTTCGGTCATATGCGCGGACGCTTCTCGGAAGAGGAGCTGCGCGAAATAGATGACTATGCCGATCTTTTCGGCATTGAGGTCATTCCATGTATACAGACGCTCGCGCACCTTGCGACGGCGCTCCGCTGGAACGCCATGAGTAAGCTCCGCGACACGGGCGATATACTTCTTGCCGGGAGCGAGGAAACCTACGGGTTCATTGATGCCTGCCTTAAGACCTGCAAACGCGTCTTCAGAAGCGGCAGGATAAACATCGGTATGGACGAGGCACACTCTCTCGGACTCGGCAGGTATCTCGGAAAGAACGGATACAGACCTGCGACGCAGATAATGCTTGAGCATCTTGACAGAGTGGTAAAGCTCTGCCATGAAAACGGCTATCACCCCATGATGTGGAGCGATATGTTCTTTAGAATGGCGTTCGGCGGGGCTTACCGCGTGCGCGAGGGTGAGATATCGCCAAAGGTCATAGCGCAGGTTCCGGAAGGGCTTACGCTCATCTACTGGGATTACTATTCGATGGATGAGCAGATATTCTCGCACATGGTCGATTGTCATCTAAGGTTCAAGAACCCGGTGGCGTTTGCCGGAGGTGCATGGAAGTGGTCGGGCTTTGCTCCGCATAACCGTCTCTCGCTGAGGTCGACCGAGATGCAGCTCGATGTCTGCGAAAGGTACGGGCTTGATAACGTTATCGTGACCGGTTGGGGCGACGACGGTGGCGAAGCATCGCAGTTCTCGATCCTTCCGACCATGCTGTATTTTGCCGAACGAGCATATTCCGAGGGCCACCCGGATGACGCGGTGCTTGAAAAGAGAAGCCGCGAATGCTTCGGATTGGGATATGAGGAGCTTCTGACCTTCGACGCCCCCAATGAGCTGACCGGAATCACAGCTGAGCTCGGCAGCCCGAAGAACCCGAGCCGTTACCTGCTATACAATGATCCGCTTGAGGGACTTTTTGACCTTCATATGGACAGGGAAAAGGTAAGCGAGGATTTCATGAAGAGCGCACAGCGTCTGCTCCTGCTCGGGGACGACGAAAACTTCGGATATGCCTTTACGACACTCGGCGAGCTTTGCCTGCTGCTCTCGTACAAGGCGACGCTCAGCCTTGATCTGCGCGATGCTTACAGGTCGGGCGACAGGGTAGAACTTGCTTATATTGCGCAGTCGAGGATCCCCGATATCGTCGAACAGCTCGATATCTTTATCGAGGCTTTCAGAAATCAATGGTACCGCGAAAACAGGACCTTCGGCTTCTCGGTCGAGGAGCTGAGGCTCGGCGGACTTAGGGAAAGGCTCCTTTCGACCGCCTCACGCGTGCAGGGCTATCTTGACGGCGAGTATTCTAAGATAGAAGAGCTCGAGCAGCCTCTTCTCAGCTTTGACGGAAAATCCGAGGAACAGCTTCGCGAGATGCCCTACGTCTGCCATCAGAATTAGAAGACGAATTCAAGCGTCGGGGTCTTCTGATACTTTATCACCGTTTTTAACGAATATTATCTTTCCGCCGTCGGAAGCAGCAGTTACGCTGTCTCCGGCGGCAAATTCTTTCTTTAAGAGCGCGACCGAGAAGGCGTCACCGACGAGTCGCGTGACCGAGCGGCGCAGCGGACGTGCACCGTATTCGGGCTCGTAGGTGTTGTCGACGACAAGCCGCGCGACGCTGCTGTCAAAGGAGAGGTCTATATCATACGCCTTTGCGCGCCCTGCGAGCTCGCAAAGCATCGTGTCGGCGATATTATAGAGGTCTTCTTTTGCAAGCGGGCGGAAGATCACGATATCGTCGATTCGGTTGATGAATTCGGGTGGGAAGGCGTTTTTGAGGGCTGAAAGTATCCTGCTCTCGTTTGCCGCCTGATCGTCATTGCGCTTTTCAAATCCGAGCGCTTTCGAAAAACGTCGGTCACTGCCGAGGTTTGAAGTCATTATTACGACGGTATTTCGGAAGTCGGTGACTCTGCCCTGAGAATCGGTCAGCCTTCCGCCGTCAAGGATCTGAAGAAGTATATTGAAGATATCGGGGTGTGCTTTCTCGATCTCGTCGAAGAGAACGAGCGAGTAGGGGTTACGCCTGACCTTCTCGGTGAGGATCCCCCCTTCCGCGTATCCGACATATCCGGGGGGCGAGCCGATCATCTTCGATACGCTGTGCTTTTCCATATACTCCGACATATCGAGTCTTATCAAAGACTTTTTGCTGCCGAATACCGTCTCCGCGAGAGCCTCCGAGAGAGCGGTCTTGCCGACGCCCGTCGGACCGAGAAATATAAATGAGCCTACGGGACGGTCGGGATCTGAAAGTCCCGTCCTGCCGCGCCTTATCGCCCGCGCGACGCGCTCGGTGGCATCTTTTTGCCCTACTACGAGCCGATCAAGCCTTTCTTCAAGTCGCAGAAGCCCTTCGTTTTCGTCCTCGGTCATGCGACCGATGGGGATCCCGGTCATTTGCGCGACGGTTTCGGCTATATCAGCGGAGCTGACTTCGCGCTGTCCCAGATCGTCCGATCCGATCCATTGGCGACGTTTTTTTTCGTATTCGCCGCACAGAGAAGTCTCGAGGTCGCGAATCCTTGCGGCAAGCTCAAAGTCCTGATGCGTGATCGCCTCGTCCTTTTCGTTGGATAGCCGTGTAAGCTCATCGGCGGTCTGTCTCAGCTCAGGCGGTTCGGTCAGCCCCGATACGCGTAGCCTTGACGCGGTCTCATCAATGAGGTCTATCGCTTTGTCGGGAAGAAAACGTTCGTTTATATAGCGTACGGAGAGGTCTACGGCGGTGCGTATCGCCGTGTCCGGGAGCTTCAGCCCGTGGTGAGCTTCAAGCCGGTCGCGCAGTCCTTTAAGGATCATTACCGTTTCTTCCGGTGATGGCTCACTGACATTCACGGGCTGAAATCGTCTCTCAAGTGCCGCATCCTTCTCGATATAGCGTCTGTATTCGGTGAGAGTCGTCGCGCCGATGATCCTGATCTCTCCGCGTGAGAGGGCGGGCTTGAGTATATTTGCGGCATCGACAGAACCCTCGGCGGCGCCCGCTCCGACGATCATATGAAGCTCGTCAATGAAGAGTATCACCTCGGGACGTTTTGCGATCTCGTTCATAACGTTTTTCATTCGTTCCTCGAATTCGCCGCGGTATTTTGCTCCTGCGATCATCGAGGGCAGATCGAGCATTATTACGGCTCGGTCACGTAGCGGCTCGGGGACGCTGCCTTCGGCGATCCTCTGCGCAAGGCCCTCGACCACTGCGGTCTTTCCGACACCCGGCTCACCGACAAGGCAGGGATTGTTTTTCTGCCGCCTTGAGAGTATCTGAATCACCCTCATGGTTTCGGTATTGCGCCCGACTACGGGGTCAAGGCGACCGAGTCTTGCCGCCGCGGTGAGATCTTTTCCGTAGCCCGAGAACGCCGAAAGCTGCTTTAAGTCGCCCTTGTCTGCCTTTGCACGGTTCTTTCCCTTTGCCGCCGCGCCTCCGAGAAAGGAGGTTATGTCGTTTTTCAGCTCCTGCGGAGAAACCGAGCAGGCTTCAAGCACGCGGATACCTACACAGTCGGATTCGCCGAGAAGAGCGAGCAGTATATGCTCTGTCCCGACATATGATTGCCCGAACTGTGCCGAAAGCGATGCAGCTTCTTCAATTATCCTCTTTACGCATGGTGTCATGTCCGAGGCACCGACAAGGCTTTCGCTACCCTTGCCCGAAATGCTTATCACGGCGGAGCGGAGGGTGTTGCGGATAGCCCCTCGGGCGGCAAGCAGCCTTGAGGCGGCGTTGTCACGGTCGGAGGATATGCCGAGCAGGATATGCTCGGATCCGATGTAGGTGTGCCCAAGGCTCCTTGCGGCGTTCAGTGCCGCGTTTAGGGCGTTCTGCGCCTTCTGTGTGAATCTTCCCGTCATTGTTTATCTCCCGAAACAGAAATTCCGTATATATTTTTGCCTTCTATACGGAAAATGATTCTAGTGACGGTGGTCTGTCAGACTTGTGCTGTAGTGGGTGGCGAGAGCGTCCCACGTCGACTTATTGACCTTTCCCGTGATATTCAGGCTGTTGATACGCTGAAATTCACGAACGGCGTTTTCGGTTGCCGTATCGTAGGTCCCCGTTCGCTTTACATCACCGAGGGTGTCGTAATCTATTTTCAGCTCATCAAGGATAAACTGTACCGCATCGACGAGAAATTGCGTATCGCCTGCCTGAAGCTCATAGCCCGAGGGATTGAGAGGAAAGAGCGACAGCATATCGGTAGGGTTCTTTTCTTCTGTCAGGGCCGAATATTTGTCGAATATCATGTTCCATGTCGCGCGGTCGGCGACCCCGGTGAGGGGGAGCCCGTATTTCTGCTGAAATTCAAGTACGGCGAGCCTCGTGTCCTCCTCGTATATTCCGTCGATCGGAACGAGCCTTATGTCGTTATCAAATTGAGACAGCCGACGAAGGTATTTCTGAAGTTTACTTATCGCTTCGCGCTCATTATGATTGTCAGCCATGTCTGATCCTCCTTATTTCACGACCCTACGGAGTAGCCGGGGAATTGCCCCTCATTAAGCCTGTTTCCTATGAAGAGCGCCGAGTATACTTCGGTGATCCCGTTCCAGACAGGCACATTTACCGTACCCGTCGGTGGGTATCCGAACTCGCGCTGAAACGCTATTACCGAGTTTTGCGTCATCTGTCCGAAATACCCGGTCGGATTTACGGCGGGGATCGACGGATAGAAGCCTGCGATATAATTCAGGTATTCCTGGAGCAGTCTTACCTCGTCGGACTCCGAGCCTATGCGAAGGATAACTCCCGGGAAGGGAACGGTCACGCCTTCTGTATACTTAAGAGGGATAGTCGATATAAATCCGAGATAAGTGCTGTAAAGTGTGTTCCATGTCTCGATTCCGACAAGACCGTCGACCGTCAGCCCGAAGGTGTTCTGAAAGTCTTTGACCGCCGATTCCGTTTCGTCGCCGAATATCCCGTCGATGGCGACCGGACGCACCGTGTCGTAGAACTGAGAAATATAGTTCAGGTAATACTGGAGCGATGCGACTCCCGAGCCTGTGTCGCCTTTTCTGAGAAGAGACGGATACTGCTTCGTGATCTCCTCTAAGGTTATGCCTTCCGAATCAAGCTCGTTGAGTCGGCGGACCGCATTGTAGATACTGATTATTTTATACCATGTTGCATTCCCGATGATACCGTCGTCACTCAGACCGAAGGTTCGCTGAAATTCCTTCACAGCTTCCTCGGTATCAAATGAAAAAATTCCGTCGGGCTGGGCTATCTTCGGAATGTTAGGGTAGTTTGAGGAGATACGGTTGAGTCTTAACTGTGCGAGACGGACGTCATCGTTCACCTGACCGACGCGGAGCGGAACGGCAGGAGCCGAACCGGTTATTCCGACGATCGGAACGTCGGTGACTATTTCAATGTCATCGCCATAGTAGTTTTTAAGTATGTCGATATATGAGAGCCCTTGTTCGGCGAGCTCGACCGAGCCCCATTGTGAAAGCCCGTTGCAGGTGACCCTTATTCCGTCGCAATAGGCGGCAAATAGCGGCTCGACGCTTCCGCGCCTTCTTATATAGCTGTTGAACTGGTCTCCGACTATGTTGTTGATATTTTCGAATATCTCGCGCCCGTTGACGAAGGACTGATCCTGCCTTGTTGTCGAGGTTATGTCGAAATCGTAGCCGCGCGAGCGGTAAAATTCGGTATAGATGCGGTTCAGTGCGAAGCTGGTCTGCGCGAGGATGTTTGCCTTCAGAGCTTCAATCGGCCAGGTAGGGTATATTTCGCTTGACGCAACGTTTGCAACATATTCTACGAAGGGTATCGTAACATTTGCGGCGGGCGAGTCGGAGTTTCCGAGGTGAACCGTTATGCTTCTCGGGATAACGGGCAGGTTTGCATTGCTGTTCATCTTGTTCCACCTCTAAGGCCGTCATGAGCCGAGAAGATTGGGATTCTCCCTGTTGAAGAAACGCTCGCTGCGATCGTTGGGGTTGCCGAAATCGGGATGACCGTTTTCGCGAAGGGGAACGAGATCGGCGGTCTGAACCGAGGTTATCGTTGCGAAGATAGGGAGATTGTAGTAATATTGCGTCTGATATCCGTCGAGCGATATCTCAAGGTTGTATTCCGAAAACGGTTTGACGTTTCCCGGTGATTCGGAGTCCGCCTTTGCGGGCGCGGGCAGCGCCAGAGTCGGTGTAAGACCTCCCGAATCGGTCGTGAGAAGGGCTATAATACCCGAATTGTCTGCTGTCGTGCCGCGAACCGCGACCTTTGCTCCCTGAAGCGGAATTGCGCCTCTTGCCGTAGAGACTCTGACCTTTAAAAAGCCCTCCGCAGGCATAAAGTTTACTGTTCCGTTATTCAAAGCTTTGCCTCCTGAATAATGTAGGATTTTCCTTGGCAGTATATTCGCATTTTTTCGTAATGATACAAAATGCCGGCGGAATTCTTCCGCCGGCAGAGCTTTTTTCATTTATTTCAGTACATCCGGCATTGCCGACAGCATATTTCCGATGAAGATACCGTAGCCTGAGGTCGGATCGTTTATCAGAACGTGGGTGACGGCACCGACGAGCTTGCCATCCTGAATTATCGGACTTCCGGACATTCCCTGAACGATACCTCCGGTCCTATTTATCAGCGCGGGATCGGTGACTCTTATCGAAAAACACTTGTTTCCCTTCGCGTTTCTGTCTATATCGGAGATCTTTACCGAATATTTTTGAGGGGCTCCTTCTCCGACCGAGCAAACTATATAAGCGTCTCCGCGGTGGATGTCGTCCCGTTCGCCTACGGGAAGGAGCATATCGCACCCTTCGGGGAGAGCAGAGAAGGCCCCGAACACACCGCAGGAGGTGTTCATAATAACGGTCCCGGTCTTGGCACCCGAGAAGTTGCCGTGAAGCTCACCCGGTGAGCCTACTGTTCCCTTCACGATGCCGGTCACGGTCACGGATGATACAGAGCCCCTTCCTATCGGTATGAGAGCGCCGGTCTCGCTGTCGCATATGCCGTGACCGAGTCCTCCGAAGCCCATGGTTTCGGGTATGATATAGGTCACGGTTCCGATGCCGGCTCCGCTGTCACGTACAAGGAGACCTGTTTTGTATTTACCGTCGCCCGACGACCTGTAAGGTGTCAGCTCGGCGGTGAATTCCTTGCCTTTGCGACGGCACAGAAGGGTTATTTTATCACCTTTGCTCGCGTCGACCGCACTTATCATTGCATTTACGTCATTGACGTTTTTTTCGTTAATTTTGAGGATAGAATCTGACGGTCTTATCCCGGCAAGAAAGCCCGGATTCGCATTTTTCGGCTGTTCGGAGCCGTAGCCGACTACCATAACGCCCTCGGTAGAGAACTTTACGCCGAATGGCATTCCGCCGACGTAAAGACTGTTTTTTTGTGACCGACTCAATGTCACGAGTCGGGGAATACTTTTATTGAGCGAAGCTGAAAATGTTGTTGAATAATCGGAAGAATAATTTTTGCTGACGGCAAAAGCCGAAGCGTTTTTGTTCGGAAAATAGGAACCGCATATACCGCACGCCGCGGTCAGAATGGTTACGGCGAGCGCTATACATCCGGCTCTTATCGGTTTTTTCGGAAATTTTCTCATGATCGGTTCCTTTTGCAACAGATTGCGGAGCTCGACGATCCTCCGCAACATTAATCTGCCCCGCGCGGAAGAGTTGATACTCAACAATTATTGTTGCCCGCAACCATATTTTTTAGACCTCGGAATTTATAGCGCCCGAATTTTTATATTTCGAGAGAAAAAAAGACCTGCCGAACTTTTTTGCTCGGCAGATCTTTCATTTTAAGGATTAAATTGTTATTTGACGATATAAGGTGTGAGCTTCGCAAAAAGCTCGTCGGCATTTGCCCCATCGGTCTGAAGGGTTATGGGATCAAGCAGGTCAAGGCTGAAAATACCCATGATCCACTTCCCGTCAACAATATAGCGGCCCGAACTGCGGTCGACATAGCCGTCATATGACGCACCGATATTCACGCAGTCTCTGACAT
>CALYSG010000056.1 GCA_945485605.1 uncultured Clostridia bacterium | reverse complement strand
AAATTTTTTATATTTAATATAATCATGCGGGTTCTCGCACGAGAGTAGCCTTCCCCCACGGCAAGCCGATACTTATGTATAAAAAGGTTTCAGCGCAATCAAAGTCGGTTTCAAACTGAACTTTTCGCGATATATTCTTCATTAAAATATATAGAGTCCCGTTCTTCTCTTTCGGATCGAGCTCGTAAAGCATTTTTGAAACACAAACCGCAATTCTTGCAAATTTTTATCAGCCGTTGGATCATGCTGTTTTTGCGCACAATACCACAATAACATATCATACCACGTAATCGCTCTTTTGTCAATGCTTATACGGCTTTTTTATGCCCGGAAAGCATTTTAATTATGTAAACAATTTTCATTGCAGGTGCATATATGCAAAAATTTCGCAAATATATTCATTTGATCGCTTGGCATCAATCCTCATGTAAAGAATCAATGATCGTCAAAAAGCAAATCTGATATTTTCAAATAAAGCTCTTTTGAGAGAAAGAACTCAAAAAAATTAATATTTTCATCGGTTTCCCTCTTCCGCATATCGTCACGAGTCCCTTATCGGTTCTTAATTGCAATAATCCAAAACGGGGCATATCGTACGCGGGTTGCTCCGTAATATCCGAATCGCCGCCTATATATAAATAATGTAGTAAAATTTCATCGGCTGCAGCTCGGTTCCACTTTCGATCCACTAAAAAAATTGATTCATTCATTCAAAAGGTTTCATAGCTTTTTTGAAATAAAATATCGATCTAAGAGCCCACGCCTTGAGAGGAGCTTTTGCGGATGAATAAATATTCACAAAAATCATTTCAACCCGTTTGCGCTCGTGTTTCGCCGAGTCTGAGACAGTGCCTTTACAGATTCGATCAAGGTAAAAGCGGAGTTTTTGCAAAAAGTTTCTCTGCGTCTTGCAAAATACCGATTGTGCAATGTATATTGCATAATAAGTATGCCGGGCAGATTTTCGTCCCGAAAAAATTTCGGTCACACAATTATGTCATATGTCAGCGCTGTTCAATGTGCCGAAAGTCGTCTTTTGCGCCCGCCCGTGCGTGTGAAAAATATAAGGAATTATTTATGGTTAATTAATATCTATTATAAAGTTGCACTGTTTCGGCACTTTTACAGCTCCTTTGTACCCTGATTATTCGTTATTCCTGCCAATCACCGCATTGTTGCAGACCTCCTTTTTGTAACCGTGCAAGAAAAAAATGAATTATTTCAAAAACATCTTGCATTTTACGGAGGAATCTGTTATAATAGGTGCATCATTTTTATTTAAGGAGGAAAATATATGTTCCATTCCAAAAGAAAACTGTATATTCTTTTGATAACGGTTTTCTGTATCTGCTTGGTTTTGGGATCGCTCGCGTCCTGTACCGATAATCCGGGTACACCCGATGATACCAAACCTCCGGTAGACGGAGTCGATTACGGCATCGACAATGTTTACTACACAGTGAACGGCGATACGGAGTACACCTTCACTATCGTCAAAAACACATTCACAATTACCGGTCTCAACGGTGAACAAAAAGGTACGTTCACCTACAAGGACGGTGCTCTCACGCTCACATTCGCAAGCGGTGACAGCACAACGGCGTCCGCGACAATCGAGAACGGTGTCCTGAAGCTCACCTACAACGGTCAGAGCTACCGCATGCTTCAGAAGAAGCAGTTCACCGTGACCTTCAACACGGCGGGCGGAAGCGAGATCGCGAAGCAGGAAGTCCTTAACGGCAGATATGCCTCGAAGCCGCAGGACCCCGTGAAGGACGGATACCTGTTCGTAGGTTGGTACGCCGATGAGGATTACAAGGAGCTCTTCTCCTTCGAGACGAAAGAGATAACCGCCGACACGACGGTATACGCCCGCTTCGTCGCAAATTCCTCCGGTAAAGCCGAATACACCGTATCGCTCGTATGCGACGGAATGGTATTCGAGCCGGTAAAGACGGTAAACGGCGTCCTGTACAACCTCCCCGTTCCGACCAAGGAAGGCGCGGAATTTGCCGGTTGGTGGATGAGCGATTATCAGTCAGCCGAAAAGCTGAGCCGCCAGTACACCGATCAGGTGCTGACACAGGATATGGCTCTCTACGCGGTATTCAAAACTGCCGGAACGCCCCTCGTATCTGTCGGCGACAATGAAATTACCTGGCAGGCGCTCGGTGCAACGGTAAGCTACCGTATCACCATCATGAAGGGCAATGAGACCGTTGCAAAGAGCAACGTCGGTACGAACAGCTTCAAGTTCGACTTCTCCGCACAGGCGGCTGGCGAATATACCGTCACCGTCGAATGTAACGGCAAATCCTCCACGGCATATGTCAAGAACAAGGTCCTTGACCGTGTGTCGAACTTCCGCGTAGTCAACGGCGTTCTCCTTTTTGACCCCGTTGCCCACGCCGAAAAATACCTTATCACGGTTAAGTGCGGTAATCCCAGCCATAACCACACGAACGTTGATAACGGAACTTCCACGAACTATATGTTCTCGTTCTGTGATATGCCGGAGACCGGTATAGTCTTCGCCGTAACGGCAAAGGCTGACGGTTACCTTGATTCGACACAGACATTTACATACTTCCTCGGACTTGAAAGCGTCAAAAACGTTAAGTTCGAGAACGGTCAGCTCGTATGGGATGCCGTCGAGAACGCCGCCAAATACCTCGTTGAGATATCGGTCGACGGAACGACATACACCTCCGAATACGTAGTCGGCGGAACCTCCTATAAAGTTGACAGCCTCAACGCCGGAGCATTCTATGCGAAGGTCACACCGGTAGCCGAAGGTTACTACACCGCTCCCGCAACGGCACAGCAGTTCACAAAGAAAACACTTGCCGTTCCCTCGGGAATAACCATTACCGGCAATACCCTTTCCTGGAACGCCGTTAACGGCGCCGTGGCATACAAGGTAGATATCGACGGTAAGGTTTACGATACCACGACGAATTCGATAGCCCTCTCATCCGGAATGCTCACGTCCGGTAAGGTTGAATTCAACGTCAAAGTAATGGCTGTCGGAGCGTCCGAAAGCGAAAACTCCCCCTATTCCGAAGCCGTAGCACTTAAGCTCGGCACTATGGGATCGGTCGGTTATAACAACGGCAATGTCGTCTGGGATCCCGTTCTCGGCGCAGCCAAATACTTCGTCAAGATCGGCGATAAGACCTTTGAGGTCGCCGGTGATAATAACAGCTTCACCGCTACCTTCGAATCCGCCGGAAGCGTTACCGTCTCGGTCTGCTTTGCCGATGTAAGCGGCAACAAGTCCGACTGGGTATCAACTTCGGTACAGGTCTACGCAATAGAATTCGATGCCAACGGCGGCGGCGAGGTTGCAACGCTCTACAAAGCGGTCGGCGATCCTCTTACGCTTCCTGTTGCGGTTCGCGGCGGATACGATTTCGTCGGCTGGTTCACCACCGCTGCCGGTGCGGCTGCCGGAAAGCCTTATGAAAAGACTGTTTACGACGTTGCAGAGAATACCCTTCTCTACGCCGACTGGACCGAAAAGAGCTACACGATCACTCTCGTTCCCGACGAGAACGTGCAGGTCACGGATACTACCGCCAAGGTCCTTTACGGCAAACTCTTCAATCTTGAGACAGCAAAGCACAACGACACGTCTAAGGTCTTCGCCGGCTGGTATTCCGAGCCTAACGGCGCGGGTATCAAGTATACCGACGAAAACGGTGCGGCTCTCACCAAGTGGAGCAACACCTCCGACATCAAGCTCTATCCTTTCTTCATTGACGCTCTCAAGTATGAGCTCAATGCCGACGGCAAGTCATACTCCGTTGCAAAGGGTGATCTCGGTATAGGAAACGTTTCCTCCCTCAAGATCCCCGCTTACTACAACGGTAAACCCATCACCACGATCAATTCCGCTGCTTTCGTAAGCTGCACCACTCTTAAGGAAATATACATACCCAATACCGTAACCTACATCGAGGTCGGCACGGACGGTATCAACGGAACCGGATCGGCATTCCAGTCCTGCTCATACCTTAACGCGATCAATATCTACCCGGTCGACGGCGCAGTCGAGGTTCTCTATGAATCGAATGACGGCGTACTCTACTATCACAACCCGTTCACCGGATTTGAGCTCAAAGCCGTTCCTTACGCAAAGACGGGCGTGCTCAAGATCATGGAAGGTGCCGAAATACTTCCCGACTACATACTTAAGTACTCAAAGGTTACGGAAGTAATGATCCCGTACACCGTAAAACAGATCAACAGCAATGCGTTCTATTCACTGAGCAACCTCGTGAAAGTCACATTCCTCGCAACTCCTTCCTACGCTACCGAGCGTCCTCTCGAGATGGAGAGTAAGGCGTTCTACTCCTGCTCATCTCTTACCGAGCTGATGCTTCCCGCACGTCTTTCGGTCTTCAACCCCGACACTATCCAGAGCTGCTCCAATCTCGCAGTTATAGATATAGAAGATGGTGGAGCAGCATACTCCACAAAGGGTGAAGAAGGTCGCAAGGTCCTTTGTACCGCAGACGGAAGAACTCTCGTCTACTGCCCGAAGGGAATGAGCGGAAGCTTCACGATCCCGCAGGGTATCACTGTCATAGGTGAACGTGCCTTTGAGGGCTGCAAACTGCTCGATACGGTCACGATCTCCGATGCCGTAAGCACAATATCCAAGGAAGCCTTTAAGTCCTGCTCGGCTCTTCAAAAATTAAACCTCGGCGGCAAGGACGGCGCCGCTCTCACAATCTGCGAGGGTGCCTTCTACTCCTGCTCGGGTCTTATGGAGCTGACACTTCCCGAAAGGCTTGTAAAGATGGAAGTAAACGCATTCGGCGATACTTCAAACCTTCTTAAGGTAACGGTTAACGCCGCAGGTCTCGTTCCCGACGGAGCTCCCGAGGGTACAGAGCCGTCTGTCGACTTCGCAACCAACGCCTTCGGAACCACGAAGACTAACCCCTCGTTCTATGTTACGAATGTCGTAATAGGAAAAGACGTCCCCGTTTTCGATATCCCCGGTGTTTTCGGTCAGAAGATCGAGAACGTCACGGTCGACAGCGAAAATAAGAATTACTCATCCGTTGACGGCGTCCTCTTCGACAAAGCAATAACAAAGGTCGTCTATTATCCCACTTCGCGTGTGGGTGAATACGTTCTTCCCAACACCGTCACAGAGCTTGGCGACAGAGTTTTCCAGGCAAAGACAGGACTCACCGGCATTACTATCGGTTCAAATGTCAGGTTTATCGGAACCAACGCGTTCTACGGTTGCAGTGCACTTAAATTCGTCAAGTTCGTCGCTACACCCGACGGCGAGACCCCTGTCCCGCTTGAGATAGACGAAGCGGCATTCAAGAGCTGCAGCGCACTTCAGAGCATTGAGCTTCCCGTGCGTCTCGTAAGCATAGGTAAACAGGCATTCATGTCCTGCTCGAAGATCACCGAGGTCGTCATCCCCGAGGGTGTTACAAAGATCGGTGAAAGCGCATTTGCAAGCTGCAGCAGTCTCTCCAAGGTATCGCTTCCCTCGACTGTCGAAAACATGTCGGTCGAAGGCAGTGAATTTACCGTATTCGCTTCCTGCAACGCACTCGCGACTCTAACAGTAAGCGACAAAAACAACTACTACGCCACAATAGACAATGTTCTCTATCAGAAGTCCGAGGTCAAGGGTGAGGACGACAAGGTGTCTTATGTTCCCACGAACCTTCTCTTCTGCCCGCGTATGAAGGCAGGATCGACCGACATAGTCGTTCCCGACTCGGTCTCCGTCATCAGCCCGAAGGCTTTTGAGAATAACAAGGTCGTAACATCCATCACGTTCGGAAAGCTCGCCGATGGGCAAAACCTTACTATCGGTCAAAACGCATTCTACTACTGTAAAACGCTGACAAAGATCACACTTCCCGAAGGCCTTACACAAATTGCCGAAAAGATGTTCTACCAGTGCACCTCTATCGAGGAAATAGTTATCCCGAGCACGGTCGAGCTTATAGGCAATCAGGCGTTCTACTACTGCACAGCACTTAATAAGCTCACCTTTGCTCCCACCCCCGAAGGTAAGACTCCCGTCGAGCTCATAATTGCCGACGCAAAGTCGTACAGCTACGCTCCTTTCTACAATTGTAAAGCTCTTAAGGAGATCGTACTCCCCGAAAGACTTACAGTAATCGGATCTTACGCATTCGGCGGCGGCTACACCTCAAGCGGTGGCGGCGAACCCTACTACTCGTACGCATTCATCGAGTCCGTAACTCTTCCATCAACGCTGAAACGCATCGGCGATTACGCGTTCTACTATGCGACGAGTCTCAAATCCGTGAAATTTGCCGAAGGTATAGCCCTTGAAGATGTCATCAGCGGCGGTAAGATCACAGCCTCCGCAATCGGAAAGTATGCGTTCGCGTACTGCAAGGCACTCACCTCGTTTGAGTTCCCGACAACAGCCGATTCAACCTACTCACTCGGTAATTACGCATTCGCATACGGCGCGCTGCTCAACGTGTCGATTCCGACAAACATCACCTCTCTTGGTGATTACTGCTTCTACAACAGCACATCGATCACCAATATTGAATTTGCAAAAGGCGCTAACCCCGCCATCGGAAAGAGTGCTTTCGCTTACACGTCAATAGAAAGCATTGCCCTTCCCGAAGGCATTACCGCGATCGGTGACTATGCGTTCCAGTACTGCAAGAAGCTCAAAACGATCACGATCCCGCTGACCGTCAAGTCGATCGGTACTTACGCATTCGGAACCTGCGAATCTCTCACCACGATCGTATTTGAGAAAGCCGAGGACGGAACCTCGAATGTATCCAAGATCGCAGACAGAGCATTCCAGTACACTGCACTCAAGTCGTTCGTGTTCCCGACTCTTGCCGGAGATGCTTCACTTCAACTCGGGGCATATCTCTTCAACTCCTGCAAAGAGCTCGACTCGGTATATATCTCGAAGTCGGTCGGCAACTTAACAAACGTCTTCTCAGGCTGCAATTCCATAAAGAACTTCGTCGTCGATCCCGAAAGTGAAAACTTCTCGACTAAATCCGACGGTACTGTCGGTATCCTCTACAACAAGGAAGGTACGGCTTACAAGTACATCTGCGGACAGCTTACCGGCGAGCATATAATCCCCGTCGGTGTCACAGAGATCAGTGCTGAAGTATTCAAGGGTCAGATCGGTCTCGTCAAGGTCGTTATCCCCTATACCGTCAAGATTATAGGAAAATCGGCATTTGAAAGCTGCTCATCCCTTACGACAGTCGTATTCGAGCACAGCGCCGAAAATCCGAGCCAGCTCCAGACAGACAGTAAAGGTCTTACCGACATCGGAGACAGACTGTTCGCCTACTGCTACTCACTCGAAAACGTTTCGCTTCCCGCCAATATGACCCGCATTCCCAACTATATGTTCTGGTACTGCACTTCACTCGAGAGCATTAAGCTCCCCGGTGGTCTGGTTCAGATCGGTAACGACGCCTTTGAGTACGCGTCTCTCAAGTCCGTTACGATCCCCGCAACCGTTACGACCATAGGCAACTATGCTTTCAGCAGCAAGAGCGGAGCCGAAACAATAACATCCGTCGTATTTGAAAAGGACGAAAACGGAAACTGCGCTCTTACCTCCATCGGTAACGTCGCATTCAAATTCCAGAAGTTCCCGTCGATAGTTATCCCGAAATCGGTAACATACCTCGGCAACAACTCGTTCTCTTATAACCCCGAGCTCACCTCCTTCACATTTGAAGAAGGCACGAAGATCGCTTCGTTCGGAACCTCGCTTATCCAGTATTGCACGAAGATCGAAAGCTTCACAGTCCCGAAGAGCGTAACTACTCTCGGCAACCTTGACTTCGCAAACTGCACAGCTCTCAAGTCTGTCGTGTTTGAAGAAGGATCACAGCTCACCGCAACCGGCACGAGCACCTTCAAGCAGTCCGGACTCGAATCGATAGTATTCCCCGAATCACTCGTATTTGTCGGAACCACTTCCGCAAAAGCTCCTACCATTACAACATCCGGCTACCTCTTTGAGAAATGCGCATCGCTCAAGAGCGTAACCTTCGGAAACAAGACGACTCATATTGCAGGTAGGACGTTCCTCGACTGCACGGCTCTCGAGACTATCACGATCCCCGATACTGTCACTCTGATCGGCGTCTCCACATTCCAGAACTGTACTGCCCTCAAGACAGTAGACTTCGGTGAGAACTCCAAGCTGAATGCTCTCGGTGCATATGCTTTCGCGGGCAGCGGTCTTGAAAGCATCGTGATCCCGAAGGGCGTCACCGTACTCGGAACAAGCGCAACGGCAGCTACCGTAAGCTCGTTAGCATACCAGTTCCAGGGCTGCCAGAACCTCAAATCGGTAGAATTTAAAGGAAGCCTTAAGCTCCTCGGCGGATATGTCTTCAAAGAGTGCACCTCGCTCACCTCGATCACTCTTCCCGCAACTGTAACACAGATAGGCAACTACTGCTTCGACGGTTGTACGTCGCTTGAGACCGTCGACATCCAGTCGACCGGCGATCTCAAGATAGGCACCTACGCATTCCAGAAATCGGGTCTTAAGTCGATAACCATTCCGGCGAAGACCTCGAGCATCGGAACCTGCGCATTCGCCTACTGCCCGAATCTTGAAGAGGTCAACTTCCCCGCAAGCACGACCAAGCTCACGCTCGGTACGTACTGCTTCCGTGAATGTACTTCTCTCGCGGATGTCGCGCTTCCCGACCGTCTGACGGCTATCTCCGATTATGCATTCTACGACTGCACGGGACTCAGCTCGATAACCTTCAATAAGGTTACCTCGATCGGCAAGCAGGCATTCAGATACTGCGAATCTCTCAAGTCGATAGTACTTCCGGAGGGTCTCACTGCACTCAAGCAAGAGGCATTCCTCCAGAGCGGTCTTGAAAGCATCAACATTCCGAAGTCCTGCAACACCATCGAAATCAACGTATTCGGATACTGCCACGATCTCGCTACCATCACGGTAACCGAGGGCAACCTGAAGTACAAGGTCATGGAGGGTGCGCTCGTAACGGCTACAACACCCGCAGCACTCGTTGCCGTCCCCGGCACGACGACCGGAACATTCTACGTTGCCGAAGGTATGTCGCTCGGCTCCTACGCTCTGAACGGCGTTAAAGGCATCACGGAGATCGTCCTTCTCGACGGCATTACCGAGATACCCAACTACGCATTCTTCGGTGCGGGCGCGACCAAGATAACCATCCCCGCCAGCGTCACGAAGATCGGTGCGGGAGCATTCCAGTACTCCTCCATCACATCGGTTGAGATCCCCGCGGGTGTCACCGAAATAGGCAACAACGCATTCAATGGCTGCTCGGATCTCGCAAGCATTACCTTTGCCGATGATTCCGAACTCGAATTGCTCGGCACCTATGCCTTCGCGGGAACCGCTATCAGCGAGATCACTCTCCCGAAGAAGATCACCAAGCTCGGCTCCACGGTCTATATCTCATCATATACCTTCAAGGATTGCGCGAACCTTTCTTCCATAACCTTCCTTGGCGAAATGGAATCGCTCAACGGCTATGCATTCCAGAACTGCACATCCCTTAAGAGCTTCACGATCCCCGATACCGTAAGATATCTCGGATCAAGCGTCTTCGCCGGCTCCGGACTTGAGAGCATCGTCATACCCGGTAAGACATTGAAGTCGCTCTACGAAAGCTCGACAAGTACAACCTATACGTCCTATACATTCCAGGGCTGTGCGTCGCTGAAGTCCGTCGTCATTGAAGAAGGTATTACCTACATCAACGGCAATGCGTTCGAGAACTGCACCGCGCTCGAAAGCATCCAGCTTCCGTCGACTGTCACAACGATCGACACGAAAGCCTTCACCGGTTGCTCGGCACTTAAGAGCATTATGATCCCCGCAAATGTAACCAAGCTCGGAAACAACGTATTTACGAACTGCACGTCTCTCGAGACGGTAACCTTCGAGGAAGGCTCTCAGCTCGCAACCCTCGGCAACTCGGTATTCTCCGGATCGGGTCTCGTCAGCATCGTTCTTCCGAAGGGAATCACGAAGCTTCCGTCTTCGACATTCTCCGGATGCGTAAACCTTTCATCGGTCTCCTTCCTCGGTGACCTGACAAGGATCGAGTCATCGGTGTTCCTCGGCTGTACTTCTCTTGAGAGCTTTGAGATTCCCGAGACTCTCGTATACCTCGGTGCAACCTCATTCAAGCAGTCGGGTCTTAAGTCTGTCTACATCCCCGCAAGCGTTACCTCGAGCAGCTCCTCGGTATTCGAAGGCTGTGAACAGCTCGAAAGCGTAGTCTTTGCTGAAGGTGTTGACTTGATCGGTTCTTCAATGTTCAAGAACTGCATAAATCTCAAGTCGGTCAAGCTTTCGAGCACGACCGAAAGGATCTATGCAAGTGCCTTCGAGGGATGCACCGCTCTCAAGCAGCTGTTCATTCCGAACACCGTCACATCGGTCTACGCAAAGGCATTCTTAGGCTGGACCGCTGAACAGACTCTGCTCATGCAAGGCGACAAAGCCAGCTGCGCCGCATGGACATCCACATGGGACGAAGGCTGCGATGCAGTCATAGTCTACGAGGCAAAAGCAGAATAATCTCAAAAGATTCTGAATAAACAGAACCAATCCCCCGCAACGGTTATCCGTTGCGGGGGCGATTTTTTTGCACTCCGGCTCGACCATACGCTTTTATTGATACAGAATCCCCATAATGTTTACTTTTTTAAATACAAAAACATTGATGATGCCTATTTACAAAAGAGGATAATCATGATATAATATTATTATTATTCTTAGCATGGGGTTAGACTATATATAATTAAAAAATAT
>CALYSG010000055.1 GCA_945485605.1 uncultured Clostridia bacterium | reverse complement strand
ATGAAAGTATCGGTAGATCTCTTCGGCATCGGAGAGAGAAATGCCCTTGACTGCAGACAGCTCTTCGCGTTCTGCCGCTTTTACTCCGGCGAGTCCGCCGAAGTGAGAGAGAAGGGCTTTTGCCTTTGCCTGACCGATGCCCTTTATTGTCTCGAGCGATGAATGTCTGAGAGTCTTGCGTTTCGCGTTCTCCATTCTCGATACCGTGAAGCGGTGTACTTCTTCCTGTATTCTGTATATCAGCGTGAATACCGATTGCTCGCGCGCGATATTTATCTCGTCCGTATCGGTCGTCAGGGCGCGCGTTTTATGGTGCTCGTCCTTTACCATTCCGAAAACGGGAATATCTATTCCCATTTCGTCGAAAAGCTCTCTTATGACCGAGACGTGACCTCTGCCTCCGTCAAGGAGGATCAGATCGGGCTTATCGGGGAAGCTCCCGTTTTCACCGTCCTTATGGTTGATGCGCCGGGTGAGGGCTTCGCGCATACTTGCGTAGTCGTCGGTGCCTTCGACCGACTTTATCCTGAACGTGCGGTAGTCCTTTTTTGAGAATCTACCGTTTACGCAGACTATCATTCCGGCAGTAAGGTACTCGTTTCCGATGTTTGATATATCGTAAGCCTCTATCCTCTCGGGGTAGACCTCGAGACGCAGAAGCTCGGCAAGGCGCAGAAGGCTCTTCTCGTCCTTCCTGAAGGCTTCAAGGTACTGTTTTGCCTTCTCTGCGGCGTTGCCGTTGGCGACGGAGCAGAGAGCCTTCATATCACCTCTTTGAGGAGTATGGACATTGACCTTCCGCCCGGCAAGCTCCGATAGGTACTCGCAGACAAGGCTAAGTTCGGCTTCTTCAAGAGTAAATGACAGGCAGATCTCGTTCGGTATATACTCACGTAAACGGTAGTGGCGGCAGATGAGTGAGGCAATATCCGCGGATTCGGTTATCTCCTCTGAACCGAATGTGAAGACCTGACTGTCGCTGAGCGCACCGTCCCGGACGTACATAAAGGATACTGCCGAGCAGAGGTCGTCAGAGAAGAAGCCGACGATGTCAGCCTCACTTCCCGGTGCTCCGACGACGTGCTGACGTTCGCTGAGGGCATTGAGAGCATTTATAGTATCGCGGCAACGTGCCGCCGCCTCGTAGCGTTCGGCTTCGGCATGACGGTACATATCGGCTTCGAGCTCGCGTCTGACCTGTGCCGTGTTCCCTCGCAGGATCTCTGAGGCGGCTCGGATAAGAGAGGCATATTCCTCCTTTGACACTTTCCCCGTGCATAGCCCGCAGCAACGACCTATCTGATAGTAGATACAGGGACGCTCCTTCCCGAAGTCGCGCGGAAAAGACCGTTTGCAGGTAGGCAGTCCGAGCGTCTTTTCTATCGTGTTAAGCGCCCCGTAGGCAGTTGACGTGCCTGAATAGGGACCGAAGTATTTTGCTTTGTCGGCACTTCTTGTCCTTGTAACGCAGAGCCGGGGATATTCATCTGCCGTTATTTTTATATAAGGATACGATTTCGCGTCCTTGAGCTTAATGTTATAACGCGGTGTGTACTGCTTTATAAGGGTATTCTCGAGAGATAGCGCCTCGATCTCCGTCGAACAGATGATATAGTCGAAGTCATATACGGAACCGACCATCTTCTGAGTTTTTATATTTTTTTTGCTGTTCTGGAAATACTGAGAGACGCGAGCCTTGAGCTTTCTCGATTTACCGACATATATTACCCTGCCGGTGCGGTCGCGCATGATGTAGACCCCGGGGGTGAAGGGAAGCGCATTTGCTTTTTCAAGCAGATATGGCAGTCGTGACATATTATCCTTTCTTTCGGCAACCTTTTCGGGTAAGCAAAAAGCCGACGCAGAGTACCGCATCGGCTTTTTTGCGAAATTCAGGCGTTTTTTGGGGGTTGCTCGCCGATGCCGGAATCAATAAGTCCGGCAAGCTCGTCTATTGCCGATTCCTCATCGTAGCCTTCCGCTACGAGCGACACGGTCATACCCTTTGCTATACCGAGTGACAGGACACCGAGAAGGCTCTTTGCATTTACCTTCCGATCTCCGCTCTCGATCCAGATATTGCTCTTGAATTTATGAGCACTCTGAACGAAGAAGGTAGCCGGGCGGGCGTGAAGCCCCATACTGTTTACTATTGTTACGTCACGCGAGATCATAAATACCCTCCAGATCGTGCCTTTTTGCCGCTCTGAAGCCGTGGCGCGGGCACAATTCCATAGTATGCTTTCATATTGTTACAATTATAACAAGAAACCGACCCAAAATCAAGGGGTAAGCTCTTGCGTTTTTTAATGAAAATAAACTGCGGTGCATTGAATTATCAATGCAATTTTCACATAAACGTGAGATCAGCTGTCTTTGTCCGACACGACGGATCTTGCAATACCCGTTACGGTGAGGTCAAAGTCGCAGTATTTTGAGTAGACCGACAGCTTTTCGTTAACTCCGATATAGCGCTTGCCGTTAAGGAGAAAGCCGCCGTCCTGCGAAACGCTGCCGTTGCATCTTATTTTGCCCGTGAGAGTCCATGTGACATCGTTTTCGCTTTCGTCTCCGGCGTAGGAAGCCGTTATCTCGCTTCCGTCGGAGAGCTTGAATTTCAGCGTCTCGGGCACTCCCGCAAGGGTTCCGCTGTTGCTTACGCTTACCGTGCCGAGCCTCGTTATGCCGTCGTCAAGGTATATCCAGTTATCGTTTTGCTCGGAAGAGGAGGCAAGAAGGGTTGAATATGCCGAGTACGAGAGCGAATCGGCGCGGAATGTTATATAGTATACCTCATCGTTCTTTTGGTTCCAGTTTTCATTCAGAACGGTATAGCGAAGGGCAACACCGGCAACGCAGGCGATCACCACCACTATTATGAGAACATCTATTACGTTGAATGTCGGCTTTCCCGACGCTGTCTTTAAGGATTTTGCCTTTTTTTCTTTCATGATATACCTCCCGTCAGCTTTCCGACTGAACGTTTATCGTGTCACACACTCCGACTTCGGAAAAGCCCGATATGCGAAGGTTCAGCTCGCGTCCGACCGCTATACGTTGACCGTCGACGGTGTAGCCCTTCCCCTCGGTATAGTTTGCCTCGGCTGTGATGGTTATTATAACATTATGCCGGTCAGTGTACTGGTGTTTTACGGCTGTGTAAGCCCCGGATTCGTCGGTTCCGAGCACGAAATCGTAGTAGGGAACCGATTCGGGCAGCTTTTCGACACTTCCGAGCTTTGCACCTGTCAGAATATCGGTGACTGTCTGACCGACCTCGACCTTGTAGGTGTTATCGGAGGGGTTCGCGCTCTCAAAGACATTTTTATAGACCGTATCGTCGATATCCTTTATCACGACCGTGTAGGATATCCTTACCTTTTTCCCCGAGCTTGCCGCTTCCTCGACTCCCTGTATTGTGAGGAGAACTGCGATTGCGGCAACGAAGACGAAGAAAATTATTATTATAAGGTCAAGAACATTCAGCTTTGCACCCTTGCGCGGAGAGTCCGCGCGTTTGCCTTTGTTTTCATCCATATCGGAATATTTCCTTTCTTAGAGAGGTATTGTGGTATCAGATATCAACGGAGGCGGAAAATTCGGATGCCGTGATTCCGAGATCGTTACTTGCTTTCTCGGTACGGCAGATCCTTATATATGCGCAGGTCAGCGACATGATTATAAAGAAGCCGAAGAACATACGGGGATCTCCCCAGATGTTGCATAACATTGACTGTGCAAGAAGTCCGAAGATCGCAGCGAGCGATGCCAAGGTGAATCTCTTCGGTATTTTATCTCCCGATTTTGCGGCAAATTCAAAGCAGTTTTGTGCAAAGAGGAAGACCGTCATAATGAAGAGAAGCAACCCGACGATACCTGTCTCGCACAGTAGCTGAAGCCAAAGAGCCGAGCTGTCAGCCGAGGCTTCATAGCCCGGTACGGCAAATCCGGGGTAGAATTCCGCAAAGCCGCCGAAGCCTGTACCTCCGAAGAGTGCGGCGGTTGCGAGCCTTGCCGCGCCCTGCCACGTTTTGACTGCCGTATGTGCCGAACCGGAAATATAACCTATGAACATTCCGATCCTTGACGTAACGAACGCGGGAAGGGCTAAAAGAAAGCTTCCGCCGACGAAGACAGTGAAGACCGAGACGACGATGGTCTTGCGGCTCATGACCATGGCTAAGAATATGAATGCCGCGAGAGCACCGATGATTCCCGGTACAGAGCCGGTCAGGATCAGAGCCGTGATCATCGAGAGCGATGAAATCATACCGACTATACTCCTTCTGAATCCCTTTCTCGTGCCGATCGAGCAGAAGGTCATGACAAACGCCGTAAGCAGGTACGCCGCATATAGATCAGCGTCGCTGAAGAAGAGGCTTACATTCTCGGGGAAAAGTCTTATGACAGTGCTTCCGAATGTCAGTGTACCGACGCTCAGCGCCGTTTTTTGCCAGATGAATACGAGCGAAGATACGGTCGCCGATGAAGTCAGCGCCGCCACACAACGCGAGAGCCATTTACGCGTCCTCATAAGGTTGGCTGCAACGAAGCACCCGACAAGCAGAGAAACGTAATTTGAAGTTGCGGGATCTGCCGCAACGTCGCTTCTTACGAGTTCGGCAAAGAGTATAACGAAGGCGAAAAACGCCATCGAAAGGTCGTAAATGTCAAAATGAATGACTCGTTTTCCCCTGATAAGCTTTATAAGATATCCGACGGTGAAGAGAAATATCAGGTGATTCATGAGATTTGACGCGATCGGGAAGCCGATAAAGGGAAGCAGAAGGAGCGTTGCTATGACTCCCGTCTCGGGGAATACGAAGATCAGGATCGCGACAGTCAGCGCAAGAGCGGCAAGGCAGATATTTATCGGAGGTACTATAAAAGTAAGGCTTCCCAATGCCACTCCGGCGATTATCGCGAAGTTGTACGCGTCCCCGTTTTTTTCGGGTTCGGTACGGAACTTCTCTGCGGGGATCCCGAAGAATTCGCAGAAGACATATTCTCCCACACGGCTTGATACCAATGCGCCGGATAGGGTTTTTGTGCTGAAGAGCAATGGCAGGGCGCCGAGAACGGTGATTATGCTGCAAACAAGTGTCTCGACCCCGACCGATGTTTTGAATATATACAGTCCTATGGCGTATGCGAGCGCCGTATATATTCCGAAGGTCATAAGAAAAGCTCCGTAGAAGCGCACTCTGCATCCTACAAGGAAGGCAAGGCAACGTCGCAGAACCTTCAGGAGCAGGCTCGATTCAAACTGATCTCCGATAGCGAATCTTGCCTTTCTGACGAACTCTCCGACTTTTGAACCTCGTTTTGCGGCAGAGGCGGAGAAGCTCTTTTTAAGCGCCTCGTTTTCCGATGTGTATCGGCTCATTAGCCGACCGATGATACCGACATGCGCGGCGCGGTGTACGGCTGCTGCGAATGAATTCAGCAAGTGCATTATCATGCTTTTGCCGCGACGTATCCTTTCACGTCTTTTTTCCTGTATCAACCTTTCACCTCCCCATTGCTGCCCCGAAGCAGATCGGGGCGCTTCTTCTCGGTTTCTCCGAGCGCCTGCTCGGCACGCCATTTCTCTATATTGGCGTGGTGACCCGATATGAGTACGTCGGGAACCTTCACACCGTGAAATTCATACGGTCTTGTATACTGAGGATACTCGAGAAGTCCGTCGGTAAGGCTCTCACGGTCAAAACACTCGGGATCTGAGAGCACCCCGGGGCAGAGCCTTGCTACGCAGTCGGTGAGTATGCAGGCGGGTATCTCTCCCCCTGTCAGTACAAAATCGCCGATAGAGATCTCCTCGTCGACTATTTCGTCGACGATACGGCAGTCGACACCCTCATAATGACCGCATAGTATTATCAGTTGATCGTATTCAGAGGCGAGTCGGGCACCGATGCTTTGTTTGAGCACTTTTCCCTTCGGGGACATATATATTACTCTGCGACGGATATCATCGCCCGGAGTTTCGTCAAGTATTGCACGGTAGCAGTTATATATCGGCGGAGCCGCCATGAGCATACCGAACCCGCCTCCGTACGGTGTATCGTCGACTCTTCTGTGTTTGTTTTCGGAATAGTCCCTGATATTCCACGTCTTTATCGTTACGGCACCCGATGCCTGAGCTCTTCCTATTATGCTTTCTCCGAGTACCCGGTCGACGAGCTCGGGGAAAAGCGTCATTATATCAAATCGCATATCAGTCGAACATTCCTTCGATCGGCGAGACGAGGATCTCGCTGTCCGGGTCAACGGATTTTACGAACTCGGGGACTGCGGGCATCATTTTCACGCCCGATGAAGTCTCTATCTCGTATATATCCGATGCGCCGTTGTTCATGACGCCGATGAGCTTTCCGTAGACTCTTCCGCTTTCGGCGTCCTTTACGTCAAGTCCGATAAGGTCCGAGATGAAGAAGTCGCCCTCTCCGAGCTTGATATCATCCCGTGCGGCGTAGAGGACCGTGTCGCGGAGCATCTGCGCCTCGTCTATACAGTTAACGCCTTCAAGAGTCGCGATAACGAAGCGCTTGAAGACAGAGGCACGAATTACCTTTACGCACTCGTAGGTCTCGCCCTTCTTTATGAAGACTCTTTTAAGGTTTGCAAGCACTTCCGGTGAGTCGCACCACGGGTCGAGCTTCACGGCTCCCGCTATCCCGTGAGTATTTATTATTTTTCCGCATTCAAGGTATTCTTTTTTCATTCCGACTCCGATATTTTTATAATTAAAATCATTATATCACATTCCGAGAAATTTTTCAAGTGTTTGATGCTAAAACCCATAATAAACTGATTATTGACAAATTAGTGAAAATATGATATATTATTGACACATTGATATAGGAGGACTATGTCTGATGAATATGAATGAAATCGTAAACGCATTGATGATCGGTTCGACGGTTGCGGTCGGGCTGTTCGTAGCTCTCGGAATGCTTTTAGGCTTACTGAAGGGCTGGAAGAACGGAGTGCTTACTCTTTGCCGGCTTGCAGCGTCACTTCTTATTGCCTTCGGGATAACTAAGCTGCTCTTTGCAATAGTCTCACCGGAGGCCATACGAGATCTTTTGCTTTCGTCAATAAAGGATCTGCTCGCGACTGTCGGCTTCGGCAATGCGGACGGACTTGCGTCTTTTGCCGGGGTTATCACGGTTTCGGGAGCCATACCGTTCGTTTTCACGTTTATCTTTGTTATGATCGATCTGATCATGATACTTCCGGTGTATTTCATAGGGCGAGCCTTTGGAATCGGAGTGAAGCCCGAAAAGCTCGAGAAGCGTAGGAAAAAGAAGGAAGAAAAACGTGCCGCAAGGGCCGCAAAGGCAGCCGCGAAGAAGAATGAAAAAATGGCAGATACAGCAGCTCCCGCCGACGTTACAATAGATGTGAAGGCTGACGGAAGCACCGAGGTAACGACCGATGAAAAGCCCGAAGAAAAAGCCTCGGAAAATCCCGTGACCGCCGAAAAAAATAAGGCAAAAGGAAAGCCCGCGTGGAGCCGTCTCCTCGGAGGAGCTATCCGCGCCGGAGTCGCCGTTATCACGGTGCTTGTTATCGTGCTCCCGGTAGCGGGGCTTATGTACTGCATTACAGACGGGATGAACGAAGTCGTCGAAACTGCCGAGTCGGTAGATGCGGATATTCCGACGGGGCAGCAGTCGGTATCATTCCTCGGATATAACTTCACCGATGAAGAAGGTATGCTCGATTACACCGGAATACACGCCGTGACCTCCGACATTATCGAACCCGTAAGAAATAACATTGTTTTCCGCGCGGCATACTGCGCTCCGTTAAGAGCCTTCTATCACAGCCTCTCACAGGCTAATATAGACGGTCATGATTACAGCCTCGGCGATGAGCTGGGACAGCTCTTTTCGTTGCTTAAATATTCGGTCTATTTTCTTGACGATTTCGGGGATTTCGGTGAAGACCAGATAAAGGCGATAGACGGGATCACCGCCTATGTATCGGAGTCGGAGCTTCATGCACGGATCGGCGCTGAGCTTCTCTCGCAGTTTTCGCAGAATGTAATAAACAGCTACCCTGATCAGATAATCAACGGTCCTCATTCGACTATCACCGAGCCTCTTTTCAGAACTCTTGCAAATGTAACTGCCGATTCGGTAGTAAAGGATATAGACACGATCGGTGAGATCGGAAAGATAATGATAAGATACAATGTGCCTTATGAGGTGGCGGTGTCGATAAAGACATCATCGTATAATAACTTAAGATCCATCGTAGGAAACGACGAGCTGATCTACGAGCTTCTCCTCGCGGTATTTCATAACGACGATTATCGCGGACTCGTTTCACCGGGACTCTCTTATGCCTTCGAACAGCTTCTGACCATATTCAGTGTTTACGACGATATAACCGTTGCCGCCGAGGCGGGTACTATGAGCGATGCCGAGATTAAGGAAGAATCTAAGTGCCTTGCGGCAATATTCAGTAACGGTATGGACGCTCTCGAGTCGCTCGGATCGATAGACGGCGCCAACGGGGCTATGGATTATCTTCAGAAGGCGGATATTGAGTCGCTCGGAAGATTTCTTGATGCCGTTGAGGAGAGCTCACTGGTGGGTCAGGGATTCCGCCGTATACTCATTGCCGTGCTGAACTCCGGTATGCTTGACAATATGCGCGGAGTTGCGGATATTATCGTGAGGCATCTTGAGGCAGGTGAGAACCTTGATATGGAGAACCTTCTTACCGCGGTAAAGCGTGTTACGGAGCTCCTTGCGATCTACCAGAACAGTGACGGAAAAACAGATGTTACCGAGGTAACCCTGACCCTCAACGCCCTCGTGAAGTCGCTGAGCGGAAGCACCGGAGAAATAATCAAGGAAATAGTCAACGACAGCTCGGTGCTGAATTCTTCATTGCTCATGGGGCAGACCGGCGGAGACAACAATTATACTCAGAAGTTGCTATCTACTATGCTCGATGTCATGGCAAGTGAGGATTTCACCCGGGAAGAGATCGAAAGGGAGGCTAAGGCCGTCGATTACGCCTTAAAGCTCGTGAAGGCTTCTACCGACAAATCGGAAGCCGAGGGCGGTATGACATCTGACCAAATAAAGGATATATACAATAACGATCCCGAAGGAATCAAGGATATGGTCGAGACCATGGCGGAATCAAAGCTGACGACCGCGGCGATCAAGGCTATTGCCTACGATGAAAACAACAACCTTAATCAGGATGTCCTTAAACTGACAGAGAAGGTCGATGAGAAGGATATCGAGACCGTCAAGGAAAAATGTAAGGAATACTACGTTGAGAATGTTCCCGACATGAGTGAGACCGACAAGGCAGCCCTTGAGGAAAACATCAAGGCTATCGCGGCGATATTCGGTGAGGATATCACAACCGACATTGCCGAGTGGGATAAGCTCGTGTCGCAGAATACGGGAAGCTGAAATATTAAAGCAGCGCGCCCTGACACAAATTTGTGTCAGGGCGCGATAAATTTTTATTGAATAAAGCTCAGACCGACTTTTTTTCGATCTCGTTTGCGATCTTTCTCATGTGATCGGCAAGTCTTGAGACGTATTGCTCGTAGGTCAGGTCCTCGTAGATCGAAAAGCCGCCGTCGTAGATCTTCAGGATATTTTCGTCGTCGATTACAGCGATCGATGAGAGGCTCTTTCTTATCTCCTCGGCGCTCTTACCGGGACACTCCTTATGATATGCTCCCTTGACCTCGGCACAGATCATCTTGCGTGCGAAAGCCGTTTTTGAAAGCTCGGACGTCACTTTGTCCCAGTTTATGCTTCCGTCACCGGGAATTATGTGCATATCGGTCTTTCCCTCGTTATCCTGAATGTGCGTGGCACAGAGAAGGTCTCCGTACCGTGCGAGAAAATTTTCTTCGGGAGCGAATGCGTTACGATGTCCGCTGTCAAAGCAGTAGCCTATGCTATTGTATTCGGCGGTGAGCTTTGGCAGAGCGTAATGAAGGTATTCGGGGAATGCAGAATTTTCAAGTGCGACTTTGAATCCGCATTTATCGGCACATTCGGCGACCTTCTCAAGGCGGAGAAGTCCTATCTCACTGATGGGAGGCGGGGTCTTTGTGCCCCATGTGACGTGGCAGATACCGGTTTTCACGCCGAGGGAAGAGAAGAGCATTATTTCGTACATGTAGCGCTCGATAATTGCGTCGCCGG
Source organism: uncultured Clostridia bacterium (assembly GCA_945485605.1). Lineage (GTDB taxonomy): Bacteria > Bacillota > Clostridia > Oscillospirales > CAG-272 > RGIG3994. The sequence goes on along the minus strand of CALYSG010000055.1, from coordinate 1,068 downwards.
CATCGCCCTCAGCCCAGATCGCGTGCGTACCGTTGCTCGTAAGGTGGACATTTTCAAATTCAATGCCAACCTTGTCGCACAGCTCGGGAGTAAATCCCGTTGTATCCCCGGGATAGAGGCAGTGCGCCGCAAGGCAGACGAAATCAAAGCCGGCATCCTTCGTTATGCGAAGACATTCCTCCGGATCGTGTGCGGAGGTCTTTACCTTATATGTTCCGATCTTTATCAACCGAACCATCTCCTTACTTTATTTATTGCTTTAATTATATCATTTTGCACCGGAAATTGCAACAGTCAGAGATAATATTTGTGCGGGGCTTGACCTTTTCATTGCCCGTGTGGTATAATCAGTCGAATTTATGTGCGGAGGACAGTATGGATTACAGGGAGATCGATCTTGAGAACTTTTCGCGGAAGGATCACTTTTTATATTTCAGCTCAATGCAGAACCCATATGCCGGATTTACGGTGAAGGTCGATATAACCGATTTGACGGAGGCGAGGAAAAAGGAGGGATTGGGGTTGGATCACAGCTTCCTCTATTGTGTCGTTCGGGCGGCAAACTCCGTACCCGAGCTGAGGCAGAGAATAGTCGGCGGCAGACCGGTAGAGTTTGAAAGATGTGATCCATCGACGACCGTGATGAGGGAGAACGGTACATACGGATATTGCAGGATAAACTGCTGTCTGCCTTTTGAAGAGTATCTGCCGCAGGCTTCGGAACTCCTTGAGGCGGCGAAACATTCGGAGGGGCTTGTCGAGGACGATGATATACTGAGCTGCCTTTTCGTGTCGTCCATTCCCTGGATACACTATACCGACGTTTTCCAGCCGACGCCGACACCGCCGGACAGCAATCCTCGCATTTGCTGGGGGAAATATCTTCAGACGGGTGACAGAGTGACTATCCCCGTGACGATACTCGTAAACCACGCCCTTGCCGACGGGCTTCATATGGGGCGGTTTTATGAGGCACTTGAGCGAGAGCTGAAATTATTCATTGATATTGCCGTGCCGCAAAAAAATTTATAAAAAAATAAAAAACAGTTGACAATTCTGCGTTATATT
>CALYSG010000054.1 GCA_945485605.1 uncultured Clostridia bacterium | reverse complement strand
CTGCTCGGCAGGCGGGGAGGGGAATATCACCGACTCATCGAATGTCGATACCACCGATACGGGGGAGCCTGACCTTCCCGCCGAGGTGCTTGATATCATAAAGGAAAAGAAGACCTCCTACGTCATCTGCCGCCCCGATAAGGCTGACAAGGATGGTGCGCTCGTCGGTGCCTGCCGTGAGCTTTCGGATGCCTTTTTTACGGCGACGGGGGCTTTTCTGCCGCTTGCGAACGACTGGTTCTACGATCCGTCGGATATACCCGAATACGAGATCCTTGTCGGAGCAAACGACCGTGACGAGACGCGGAGCGTGTCCGACGGCCTTCTCTTTTCGAATTACGTGATACGTGTCGTCGGAAAGAAGCTCGTTATCGTCGGAGGAAGCGACGAGGCGACCGTAAACGCCGTGAAATATTTCATAAGGACCTTTCTCACCGGCAAACAATTTGAGGACGGATCGTTCTCTTTTTCAAAGGATTCCGAATATACATATAACTACAACTACTCTATACGCTCGGTAAAGGTCTGCGGTGCCGAGCTTAAGGATTTCTGCATAGTCCTTCCGAAAAACGATACGATATCGGAATACCGCGCCGCAGTCCGGCTTAAGCTGAAGATAGAAGAGCTCTACGGCACGTCTCTCCCGATCGTGAGAGACGACAAGACCTACGATCACGAATTTCTCGTCGGAAAGACCGCGCGCAGCGGAGAAATGCCCGACGGGCACAATTTCACCTTCAGCGTGAATGACGGCAGACTCAGCCTTTCTTCCGGCTCGCTTTACGGCTATGAGGCGGCTATCGGGTACATAGGCAACGAATTTCTTGACAGCACGGTAGCGGATCAGAGCCTTGAGAACGGCTACTCGTTCACCGCCGATCCCTCGAAGGACTTCAAAAACGGCACGCAGTACGCCGACAAGAAGCTCGGCGAGATCCGCATCATGGTGAATAATATGTACGGGAACTGCAAAGCGGAGCATCCCCGCGAACAGCGCCAGAGACAACTCTGCGAGCTTTATTTTGCCTACGACCCCGATGTGATAGGGCTTCAGGAGTGCAACGCGGCAAACCGCACCGGCGCTTACGATATAACTAAGCTTATGGCTGAGGCGGGGTACGCCGAGGTCGAAGCGAGCGGAAGTACGAACAACTCGACGCCGCTTTTCTATAAGACCTCTACTCTTACACTTCTCGATAAGAAATATCTGCAATATCCCAACGGCAAGAACGATTCGTCGAAGGGCTACACCTACGGAGTGTTTCAGGTAAAGGCGACCGGCAAAAAGTTTGCCGTACTCTCGACACATTACTGGTGGAAGAAGGTCGACGCAACCGATGATCAGGCAAGGCTCGTCGACGCCGAGACGATGCTCGCGGCAAAGGACGCGATAATAAAGAAATACGGCGAGATCCCTGTCTTCTGCGCAGGGGATTTCAACTGCAACTCTTCGTCGTCGGCGTATAAGAAGGTCACGGCGGGCGGAATGACCGACGTTTTCACTCTTGCGCAAACGAAGGAAAACGTAAAGGCGCATCACAGCTATCCCAAATATGATAATACGAACAATATTTACATAGATCCGGTCATGCCGGAGGGGGATCACTGGAGTTCTATCGACCAGTTCTTTGTGAGCAATGGCTCGGGCGCGAAGATAAAGCTCTACGAGGTCGTGACCGATCTTTACGCGTTGCTCTCGACCGACCATTGCCCGATATTCGTGGATTTTGATTTCGGTTAAAGACTGTATGGCAGGCAGTGCCTGCAAGGATGTTCAAAGAAATCTTAATGATCGAAGGAGCATCTTTTATGGCGGCAGAGCTTGTCAAGGCGTTTTTTATCGGACTTATTCAGGGGATCACCGAATGGCTGCCCGTCAGCTCGACCGGGCATATGCTTCTCTTTGACCGAGCCTTCCGACTATCGCTCGGCGAGCGCGAGCTCGTGCTTTTCCTGACACTCATCCAGCTCTTCTCGGCACTGGCTGTCGTGATCCTCGGGTTTCGGGATATCTTTCCCTTTCTTGTCCGCGGCTCTGGGAAGAAAGGAGTTCGCGCAGGGCTTCTTCTCTGGGCGAAGATCGCCGTAGGAAGCCTTCCGCTCGCCGTCATCGGGCTTATCTTCAACGATGCGATAGACGCGCTCGTGACGGGGGAGGCGGCGACCTTTGTCATCGCGGGAGCGCTGATTTTTTACGGCATAGGCTTTATCGCCGCAGAGCTTGCAAGAGCGAAAAAAGCCGACCGTGTAACTTCTTTTGACCGTATAGGCTTCGGGGACGCCCTTCTTATAGGCTGTTTTCAGTCGCTCGCGATAATTCCCGGGACCTCACGCTCGGGCGCGACCATCCTCGGCGCACGCCTTCTCGGCATAAGCCGTCCGGCGGCGGCGACCTTCTCGTTTTACCTTTCTGTCCCAGCCATGGTCGGCGCGGGAGGGCTTAAGATAGCGAGATACCTATCCGTCGGCGAGGGTGCGCCCGATTCGCAAAGTATTATAATAATGGTGCTCGGCTGTGCCGTATCGTTCGGCGTTTCGATGCTCGCCGTAGAATTTCTGCGCGGATTTGTGAAAAAGCACAGCTTCATACCCTTCGGTATATACCGCATAGTCCTCGGCACCGTCGTGCTCGCCGTCGGACTCTTCTCCTGAAAGGAAAAGATATGGAAAAATTAAGGATATCCTGCCCCATAATCGTCGAGGGCAAATACGACCGAGAAAAGCTCCTCTCTGTCTGCGAGGCTACGGTGCTGACGACCGACGGGTTCGGGATCTTCAAAAAGCCCGAAAAGCAGGCACTGTTTCGCCGCCTTTCGGAAAAAAGCAGGCTTATAATCCTATCCGACAGCGACGGTGCGGGCAGCGTCATACGCTCCTTCATAAAGTCGACAGTCCCCGCCGAAAGGCTTATACAGCTCTATATTCCTCAGATCGAGGGCAAGGAAAAGCGCAAGACCGAGGCGTCGAAGGAGGGCCTTCTCGGGGTCGAGGGAATGGAGCGCGAGCTTCTTTACCGTCTGCTCGAGCCCTTCGCCGACGGCAGTGAGCCGAAGGGCTACGCCGTTAGCAAGGCTGAGCTTTACGCTGCCGGGCTTTGCGGAAGAGAAAACAGCGGTGCACGGCGCGATGCCTTCTGCGCGCTCGCCGGGCTGCCGAAGAAAATGACCCCGAACGCACTTTCGGCGGCGATCGGGGTGATAATGACGAAGGATGAGTTCGACTCGCTCGTCTCTCAGCTGAAGTAATCCTCAAATACCCGGTCGAGAAGCTCCTTTTCTCCCGCCGTCGGCGCGGTCATCGGAAGCCTGTATTCGGCTCTGCACAGTCCGAGACGAGACATAAGGTACTTCACGGGTATCGGATTCGTCGTAGAAAAAAGCGCACTTATCAGGGGATAGAGCTTTGCCTGACTTGCGGCGGCTGCCTTCGTCCTTCCCTCAAAAAAGTCGGTGCAAAGGCTCTGTACCTCTCCCGGGAGAAGGTTTGAGAGCACCGAAATGACACCTTTCCCCCCGAGCGAAAGGGTCGGAAGGATAGCGTCGTCGTTGCCCGAATAAACGGTTATCCCGGGGCAGATCGAGATTAGCTCCGCAGTCTTTGATATGTTTCCCGAAGCCTCCTTGACCGCGGCAACAGCGCCCGCCTCAAAGAGGCGTTTTATTATACCGACCGGAGCGTCAAGACCTGTCCTTGACGGCACGTTGTAGAGTATCACGGGAAGGCTCGAAGCCCCGGCGATCTCAGAATAGTGACGGTAGAGTCCCTCGGGTGACGCCTTGTTGTAATACGGAGTGACGGCGAGAAGGGCGTCGCAGCCGAGAGACTCCGCCTTGCGCGAAAGCTTTACTGCGTGCGCGGTGTCATTTGAACCGGTACCCGCGATTATCTTCGCCTTTCCCGCCGCACGCGATACGGCGAAGGAGATAAGCTCGAGCTTTTCTTTATCACTGAGGGTAGCCGATTCGCCCGTCGTGCCGCAGACGGTCAGCGCGGGGATCTTCGCCCCGAGCTGAAGGTCTATTATCCTTCCGAAGGAATCGGTATCGATCCTGCCGTCGGAAAACGGTGTTATCAGCGCGGTCGACGCGCCGGTGAAGAGAATATTTTTCATAGTGTTTCCTTTCGGGTAAGTCTCTTGCAAAACAGCAAGAAATGTAATATAATATTATCCGATAAAAAGTATATGCGGGCGACCTTTGCCCGCCACAAGGAGTTATATGGACAAGCCTATCATAAACGAAATGCCTGCGACCGACCTGAAGAAGTCGGACTTTTTCTACGACCTGCCGCAGGAGCTTATAGCTCAGCACCCGGCAGAAAAGCGCGACGGCTCGCGCCTTATGGTCATCGACCGCGCAACGGGAGAGATAGCGCACAGGCACTTTTTCGATATTGCGGAATATATAAGACCGGAGGATACCCTCGTCATAAACGACTCAAAGGTCATTCCGGCAAGGCTCTGCGGACATTCCGAAGGGAGAGAGGAGGCTTCGGTCGAGCTTCTTCTGCTCCGCTCAAGGGGCATTGACGAGTGGGAAACACTTGTAAAGCCCGGAAAACGCGCACGGGTGGGGGCTAAGATAGTCTTCGGCGGCGGCGAGCTCGTCGCGACAGTGACAGATATCGTCGAGGAAGGGAACCGCATGGTTCACTTCGATTACGACCGCGCGTCATACTCAAATGTTTTTGAAATACTTCATAAAATAGGCATCATGCCTCTGCCGCCCTACATCACCGAGAAGCCGAAGGACGCGAACCGATATCAGACGGTCTATGCGCGCGAGGAAGGCTCTGCGGCGGCACCGACCGCGGGGCTTCACTTCACGGAAGAGCTTCTCGCAAAAATAAAAGAAAAAGGCACCGCCGTGGTGCCGGTCATGCTTCACGTGGGGCTCGGGACATTCCGCCCGGTGAAGGAAGACAGGATAGATGAGCACATTATGCACACCGAATACATTTCGGTAAGCGAAGAAGCCGCCGCGATAATAAACGGGCGAAGGAAAAAGGGCGGCAGGACCATAGCCGTCGGGACGACCTCCTGCCGCACTCTCGAGAGCGTGACCGACGATACGGGGACCGTGCACGCCTACACGGGCGAGACGGGGATCTTCATCTACCCGGGATATAGGTTCAAGGCGGTCGACGCTCTGATAACGAACTTCCACCTGCCCGAGAGCACGCTCATTATGCTCGTTTCGGCGTTCTGGAACCGAGAGGACACCCTTCGAGCCTATAAAACCGCAGTGGATGAGAGATACCGCTTCTTCAGCTTCGGAGACGCGATGTTTATAGAGTAAAAGAAAACCTAACCCGTAGGGGCGAACTGTGTTCGCCCGCGGGCGTTCACAGAACGCCCCTACGAGAGAATTTCCACGATGTTTGTGCAACATTACCAATCGGTAAAATCTTATATAGTATCAACATCGGCGATGCGATGTTTATAGAATGAAAGAAATTTTTGTGTGATATAACAAAAACAAAAAGCGATACTTATACAAGGTTACCAATTGGCAATTACAATAGCCGATTGGTAACTTTTCTTACACCGCATTTTGTTCGTCAAAATGCACAAGATTAAACCTTGATGCTTTTTGTAAATCCTTTATAAGCATCGGCCGGCGAAGCTGATGATATATAGGAAAATATTTCTTCAAAAAGCATTGATAAAATCACGGTATCGTGATATAATATGAATGAGGATAAAAACAAAAGGAGAATAACAATGCCTGTATTATCGAGGTTTTACGGAATCGTTATCAGAATGTATTTTTTGCAAAGCGAACATAATCCACCGCATATCCACGCAATTTATAATGAGGATGTTGCGGCAATAGATTTTATGACGGGCGAGGTGCTCGAAGGGCATCTCCCAAACAAAGCAATGGATATGGTGCAAGAGTGGATTTCTTTGCATAAGGATACTTTGATGGAAATTTGGAAAACGCAGGAGTTTAAGAAGATTCCGCCACTTGAATGATTGGAGGCAGCATTATGTTTCACAAAATCAAAAATGTTTTTGCTCTTCCCGAATATAAGCTAAGTGTTCAGTTTTCGGAGGGAGTTACTAAGATTTATGACGTAAAGCCGTTGTTTGAAAAAATTCCGTTGTTTGCAGAGTTAAAGGACGATCAAGCGGAGTTTGCTTGCGTTTCTGTGGATGTCGGCGGCTATGGTATAGTCTGGAATGATGATCTTGACCTTTCTTGTGACGAGCTTTGGGAAAACGGGGTGCAGGTCGATACACCCTTTGACGGACTGATGGCGTTCAGCGATGCAACCGAGCTTTGGGGACTTAACGAAAGCACACTTCGCAAAGCAATCACTTATGGAAAGCTTGTTAACGGCGTTGATGTTTGCAAATTTGGTAAACAATGGGTCGTTTCCGTCGATGCAATGAAGAGGGAATACGGAAACGGTCACAAAAGCATGTAAAACCGGTATACCGATTGTTTCGTGCGATCTTGCCGATCGGTAATTTCTTATATAGCATCAGCTTCGGGGATGCGATGTTTATATGTTGAAAACTCAATATAAAATGCGCATAAAACAGCATTACATATTAAAATTTATACATAATGTGTTGACAACCCGAGCATAATATGATATACTGTTATTGAAAGGAGTTGATGTTATGCCTAAAGTATCTACTAACATCAGCATCGATGCTGAAACCAAAGCAAAAGCGCAGGTAATGCTTGCCGATCTTGGAATGGATCTTTCTACTGCCGTAAATATTTTTCTTCGTCAAATGCTTTATGAAGGTGGAATTCCGTTTTCTATTACCAGAGATGTTCCTAACAAGATCACTCTTGAAGCGATGAAAGAAGCACAGGAAATGTACCGTTCTCCCGAGAAATACAAGAAGTATGACAGTGTAGACAGTATGATGGAGGACATTTTAGGTGAAGTATGAGATTGTCCCTTCCAATCAATTCAAAAAGGATTTAAAATTAGCACAAAAGCGCGGATATGATCTTGACAAAATAAAAAAGGTTCTGACTGCTCTTGCGAACGGTGAAACACTTGAAGCAAAATATCGGGACCATTTGCTTACAGGTGATTACGGCGGTTATCGAGAATGTCATATTCAACCGGATTGGTTGCTCGTATATCAAATAGACGGAGACCAATTGATATTGCTCTTGGCTCGAACAGGTACGCACAGCGATTTGTTTTGAGGTTTACCGATCGGTCTGTGCGATCTTGCCGATCGGTAATTCTTTCGGCAACAACAGAAACAAATCCAAAAATCTTTTCGAGAGCTGTTGACAAAATAGGATAAATCCTATATAATATAAGCGTAGGATAAAACAGTACACTTTTACGGAGAATACTCAATGAATGAGATCAAAATCAGATATTCGAAGGATGCACTGAAATTTCTGTCAAAATTGGATAAAAGATCTGTTGGAAGGATTCGAGATGCTATCACGGGACTGACCTATAATCCACCTGTCGGAGATATAAAAACAATGCAAGGCTACAGCGACGGAAGAAAGCGGCTCCGTGTTGGCTCGTGGAGAATTATCTACCGACATGAAAATGAAGAAACCGTGGAGATTATCTTAGTGATCGATATTGGCAATCGCGGTGATATATACAAGTAAGGAGGTATCTTTTATGTCAAGTATTGCAATGGAAGCTGCACGCTTAATCGATGCTCTGCCCGAAGCAGACAAAGTGTTTGCTTACGAGTTTATCAAAAAATTGGTTTTGGCTTGGGACCCCGATTTTACAAAAGTAACCGCGGAGGAAGCAAAGAAAATAGAGGATGCGGAAAACAGCGGCTACGTTGATGCGGACAACATTGATTGGGAGAGCATTGGAACCGATGAGTAACGTAACCCATACTGTCGAAGCGGACGAAATTATACAAGCATTGATCGATGCAAGGCGTGCATCGGGAATGACGCAAAAGGAATTGTCCAAGCTTACGGGGATCGCACAAGGCGACATCAGTAAGTTGGAAAAGGGAAATGCGAATCCTTCTCTGCGCACTTTGATTCGGCTTGCCGAGGGAATGGGTATGCAGCTGAAAGTGGAATTTTGTCCTTCAAGCCATTGAACACTTATTTACCGATCGGTATGTGCGATCTTGCCGATCGGTAATTTCTTTAATAAGAAAACCAAAAAAGGAGCTGTAAAAATCGCTTTTACAGCTCCTTGGCTATTATTTAAAGTTGCACAAAGCCGAGCTTCCGGCGCACCTTGAACAGGGTCTTCTGCGCGTAGTACGACGCTTCTTCGGCGCCCTTCTTCATCATTTGCTCAAGGTAGGCTTTGTCCTTCATAAGGCGGTAAAATTCGGTCTGGACGGGCGACAGAAGGTCTGCACAAGCCTCTCCGACCGCGAGCTTGAAGTCTCCGTAGCCCTTGCCCTCGAACTCGCGCTCGATCTCCTCGGTGCTCTTGCCGGTGCAGCAGGAGTATATCGAGATGAGGTTCGTTACCCCCGGCTTGTCGTCCGATACCCGTATGCCCGATCCCGAATCGGTGACGGCACGTCTGAACTTTCTTATGATCGTATCGCGGTCGTCAAGGATCCTGACGGTCGCGTTTTCGTTTTCGTCCGATTTGCTCATCTTCTTCGTCGGGTCGGCGAGCGACATGATCTTCATTCCGGTCTTCTTTATCACCGGCTCGGGTATAGTGAAGGTGTCGGGGTAGAGCTGATTGAATCGAATTGCGATATCACGTGTCAGCTCGAGGTGCTGTTTCTGATCGATCCCGACGGGGACCACATCGGTCTGATAGAGAAGGATATCCGCCGCCATAAGCGAAGGATAGGTGAAGAGCCCCGCGTTTATATTGTCGGCGTGACGGGCGGATTTTTCCTTGAACTGCGTCATTCTCGACAGCTCTCCGAACATAGTGAAGCAGTTAAGTATCCAGGCAAGCTCGGCATGAGCGGGGACATGCGACTGCACATAAAGAGTGGCACGGTCGGGGTCAAGTCCGCAGGCGATGTAGAGCGCCATCATCTCGTAGGTGCGGCGGCGAAGGTCAGCCGGGACCTGTCTGACGGTTATCGCGTGCTCGTCGACGATGCAGTAGAAGCACTTGTAGTTATCGGTAAACTCGGCGAAATTCTTCAGCGCGCCGAGGTAGTTCCCGAGAGTAAGGTTGCCCGAGGGCTGAATGCCCGAAAAAGATATTTTCCGATCCTTTATCATAATGAAGACTTCCTTTCTTTTCAGTCAGCGTATTCGCGGCGGGGCGGTATCGCCGTGTCCTGCCACAGGCAGGTATTATGTCGCCCGATGAGAATAAAGACAAAGGCACCCGCAGGAGTGCCACCGAAAAGTACGCCAACTGTCGTGGCGGAAGGACAAAGCTATGCGATTTTTGATGATGCCGTTACACATAGAGGCTATGAGTCCTTCCTTTCACAAAAAATGATCATTAATTATTATATCAGTCGGTATGCCGTTTGTCAAGTTTTTTGTGCTTGACAGAAACGCCGTGATGATATATAATAATACAAGTATGATTGCATGGTATGCGAAAAAAGCAGTTTCTGAAAGGAATTACAGAATGAAAATTACCGTACGGCTGACGGCACTCTTTATTGCCGTCATCATGAGCGTCGCTCTCCTCGCCTCCTGCGCGGGAGATGTGACCGACGAGAAGGGCTTTGTCCTTACTCTTGACAATAAGACAGACACCTACACGGTCACGGGCTACAAGAGCTCGGGAGCGACCGATATAACCCTGCCCTCGACCTATAACGGCAAGGCGGTCACGGCAATCGGCAAGTCGGCGTTTTTCGGCAGCGAGATCCTTGAGAGCGTTACGATCCCCGACAGCATAGAGACTGTCGGCGCGCTCGCTTTCTCAAACTGCAAGAAGCTTAAGAAGGTCACCTTTGACGGTAATTCAAAGCTCAAAGAGCTCGATACCGGCGTTTTTTCGGGATGTGAGGCCCTTACCGGGATAAACCTTCCCGCGGGCATCACGAAGATAGGCTTCCGCGCCTTCTCGGGTTGCTCGGCGATCCCGACTCTTGCGCTTCCCGAAGCCATTACCGAGATCTACTATTTTGCCTTCGCCGACTGCGCCGCGCTGACCGAGGTCACAGTTCCCGAGTCAAAAGAGAGCCTTACTGTATGCGCGAATGCCTTCGCGGGCTGCAAAAAGCTCACGGGCATGGGCACGCCTTACACGTCTGCCGACAAGACCGACGAGAATAAGTATTTGTATAAAAAGGGCACGGCATACCTCACTACCGAGGACGGAAAGACACTTGCATACCTTCTTAAGACCGATGCCGAAACTTTCGAGATCCCGAAGGATATCGAGAAGGTCTCCGACGGAGCGTTTGTCCGCCTGACCGCTCTTAAATCCATAACGGTTGCCGAAGGCAATGCAAACTACACTGCCGAAAACGGGGTACTCTACAACAAGGACAAGACGACCCTTATCGCATATCCCGCGGGAAAAACCGACGAGGCGTTCACCCTTCCCGAAAGTGTCACGGCAGTTGCTCCCTGTGCATTCTCCGGTAACGCAACGCTTTCCGACGTAAGCCTTCCCGCCTCGGTCAAGACTCTCGGCGAGAGCGCGTTTGAGGGGTGCGGCGGGCTGAAGGTCCTCACGATCAACGCCGAGGAATTCACCTTCACTCTGAATTCGCTGAGCGGAGTAATTCTTCAGACGGTAAACTTCGGCGGCAATAAAGAAGCCTGGGATAAGGCGACGAAGGATGTCGCGAAGGGTAACGAAGCACTTACGAAGTTCCCCGAACCGAGCTACATCAAATAAAAAACAAGTAAGACAAGACACACCGCGGAGAGCCCCAAAAAGGCTTTCCGCGGTGTTTATTTTTAACCCGGAGGCGGGCAGTGGCAGGCCGAGCCTGCATCCGCAGGCAGTGCCTGCAGCCGATCCTCGCATTTTATTCACCGAAGGGCGGGCAGTGCCCGCGACCCTGACTCGCGGATTATTCACTGAAAGGTAAAGACTTCACCCGGAGATAATGTCGGCAAAAAGGTAGGAAGGACGACCACCCCACGCCTGTTTTGAAAGTTTTCGCCCGCCTTTTTCAAAAGGCGGCGCACATCCAAGGCGCGTAGCCTTGGTCGCCCTCCGCAGAGGGCGGCAGGCGGTGCCTGCACCCCTGACTCGCGGTTCATTCACCGAAAGGTGAAGACCTCACCCGGAGCTAAAGTTTACAAAAAGGCGGACTATCACCCTTCGCGTTTTTTGAAGTTTAGGTCAAGCCTTTTTAAAGGCTTGCGGTAGCCGAAGGCAGAGCCTTCGGTCGCCCTCC
>CALYSG010000053.1 GCA_945485605.1 uncultured Clostridia bacterium | reverse complement strand
CCGAAGGCTCTGCCTTTGGAAACCGCAAGCCTTTAAAAAGGCTTGAGCCAAACTTTAAACCGGGCGAAGGGTGGTAGCCCACCTCACCTTTTTGCCGACATTATCTCCGGGTGAGATCTTCACTTTTCGGTGAATGAAACGCGAGTAAGGGGCGCGGGCACTGCCCGCCCGCGAGTCAGGGGTGCAGGCAGTGCCTGCCGCGGCAAGAGCGGCGGGATTCGTTTCGGAGGCACGGTAGATGACCTCCGCCGTTGCGCTTTCAAGGTCTACACAGACCTTTTTTACACCCTTGACAGCCTTCAGCGCCGCCTCGACCTTTGCTTTGCAATGGCAGCAGTGCATATCAGAGACATTAAGTTTTACGGTTTTGCATTTTTCAGACATTCCGATATCAATCCATTCCGTTCATTCTGTCGAGCGCGTCCTGAAGGATTATCTGCGCCGACAGGGTATCTATTACGCCTTTTCTTCTTGTACCGCGTGTGTCTGTTGCGTTGAGGTAACGCGACGCCTGCACGGTCGAGAGCCTTTCGTCAAAGGTCGCTACCGGAAGCCCGGTAAGCTCTCCGACGAGCCCCGCAAAGCGTAAAGCTCTCTCGGCACGGTGACCGCAGCTTCCGTCCATGTTTTTCGGAAGCCCTACGACGATTCCCGAAACACCCTCAGCCTTTGCGTATTCGGCGACGAGCCTTGCCGTATTCTCGAGTCCCGTTGATCTGACGGTCTCTCTGCCCGAGGCAAGGCTTCGCATGGGGTCGCTTATTGCCAGCCCCGTGCGCGAGTCCCCGAAATCGACTCCGAGAAGTCTTCCTTTTGTGTTTTTAAGTTCTTTCAGCGTCATATATGAAGTGTTCTCCGATCCAGTTTACGATACATCCGTAGACCTCATCCCTCACCGCCGACTCATTAAGAAGCTCGTGACGCGCCCCGTCCCAGAGGCGAAGGGTTATGTCCTTCACTCCGGCGTCGCATAACCGCTCGTAGACCTTTCTGACGCCTTTTCCGTACCCGCCGACCGGGTCGTCCGTGCCGCTTATCATCAGGATCGGCAGATCCTTTCTTACGGTTGCCGCCCACTTTTTGGATGATACCTTGCCGAGCATATCAAAAAGATTATAGTACCCGTTTAAAGTGAACGTGAAGTTACACAGCGAGTCGGCGAGATACTTTTCCTGCACATCGGTGTCGCGTGTGATCCACGCGGAGGAGGACTCACCGCGAAAGTGCTTTTCGTAGCTGCCTGTCGATAGACTCTTAATAAAATTATCGCGGTAATGGTCGCCATGTGCGGCTATGCTTATCTTAGTCAGGAGCTTTGCTATGGCGGTCGGATTTCCGGGACCGGCAGTACCGCTTATTATCGCGCCGTCTGTTTCTTTCCCGTACTTCGTAAGGTACAGTCGAGCAATAAACGAGCCCATGCTGTGCCCGAGAAGGATAAGGGGCACTCCGGGGAGCTTTCGCCTTATGAGTCCGGTCATGGTATGAAGGTCTTCAATGAGGTATTCCGGCGAGTCGGTATACCCGAGTTCGTCGGCGTCGGGAGAGGTCAGACCGTGACCGAGGTGGTCGTTCCCGCAGAAGGCTATCCCCTGCGAGCAGAAATAAGCGGCGTGTTGTTCGTACCTTCTGACATATTCGCACATACCGTGACTGAGCTGAATGACCGCGCGGGCATTCTTCGGGGTGTAGCAGTAATAGGTAACCCTGTCCCGACCGTTCGCGGAAGGGAAAAAGCCCTTCTCAAAAGCCATGGTATCCATAATCATTGTCCTTTCGATGATGATTTCAAACACTCTTTATACGGTTGCTGAAGGTTATTATCGGCATCGCGCCGACCTCGGCGGTCAGCTCAAAGAGCCTTCCGCAGACTGGATTTTCGGTATAAAAATGCCCCGCGGCGAAGAGACTTATGCCGCTGTCGGGCGAATCGCAGAGATTGTGGTAGCCGAACTCGCCGGCAAGGTATGCGTCGGCACCGGCGGCGACAGCATCCTTTACGAATGATCCGGCGCTGCCTCCCGACACCGCCACGCGTTTTATCTGTCTGCCCGCGTCGGAATACTCGACGAAGGGAGCGCCGAGCGCGTCCTTAACTATCGCGGCAAATTCATCGGCGAATACGGGGGATTCAAGCTCTCCTATCCTGCATATCCCGTTTTCACCGAATTTTTCGGCGTTTTTCAGCCCGATAAGTGCGGAGAGCGTATCGCTTACGCCCCCGTCTACGGCATCGAGCCTTGTGTGAAAGCTCATGACGGCGATCCCCGCCTGTATGAGCCTTATAAGCTTATCTCCGCGGAAATTTCCGGCGCAGACATCCGATATTCCGCCGTAGAGCATAGGGTGATGGGCAAGGATAACGTCGCACCCCTCTTCGATCGCCTCGTCTACGACATCGGAGGTAACGTCGAGCGCTATAAGCACGCGTGCGACGTTTCTTTCGGGTGACGGGCAGCACGAAATGCCGTCGCAGTCGCCCCTGAGAGTCAGCTCGGGAGGGATTTTTTCGCAAAGGTATGAGTAAAATTCGCTTACTGTCATATTGAAAAGCTCCGTTTTGTTTTTATTTCAGCGTCGCTTCGATATCCGCAAGAAGGGCTTCGTCGCTTGAGACGTCGAGCCCGGCTTTTCTCTTTCCCTCAAGGCGTCGGCGGATAATTTCGGCTTCGCGGCGCGCGAGCTTATAGTAAAGCTCGTCTCCGCGCGTCATATTTTCTTTGCCTAAAAGAAGCTCCGCGTCGCTGTAAGCAGCCTGTATCCCGGTAAAGGATGCCGAGAAGATCTGATAGACCCTGCCGGCTTCCTCGGCAAGCCTCTCGTCCCTTATCGAAAATCCACGGGAGAGAAGGCCCGCACGGAGCAGCTCGGGCTTCGTCATCGGCTGAAGGATCAGGAGCACCGACGGGTCGCGAAGAAAAGGTGCCTTTGTGATCGAGTCGATCAGCTCGCCGCCCATTCCGCATATTATGTAATCGGTGATACCGAGTCCGCAAAGACCGACAACGCCGTCGGTAAGAAGCAGGGAGATCCTTTCTTCAAGACCGGCGGCGCGGATATTGGATGCCGCCCGATCGAGAGGGCCGCGGTTGA
The DNA here is from genome assembly GCA_945485605.1 of uncultured Clostridia bacterium. Taxonomy (GTDB): domain Bacteria; phylum Bacillota; class Clostridia; order Oscillospirales; family CAG-272; genus RGIG3994. Next base: position 8,178 of record CALYSG010000053.1, on the reverse strand, counting down.
TATCCGAGGCTATGGCGCGCGTCGCTATGCCCTTTCCCACAAGGTATATCGGGAGATAGGCGTGATCTGTGCCTATATCGGCGACGAACGCGCCGGGACGGACAAGTTTGGCTGCGGCTTCAAGCCTCTTGCCGGGCAAGGCGAAGAGCATCAGTTCTTCTTTGCGGCAAGGAAGTCGTTGAGCTTCTTTACGAGTGCGTCGGCGTCCGTACCGTGTACGGCGCATGCCTGCTCGATGCTCTCACCGCGAGATGCGGGGCAACCGAGGCAGTGCATGCCTATCTCGAAGAAGAACTGAGCTGTTTCGGCATCATAGTCAAGCAGATCGCCGATTATGGTTTTCTTTGTTATTTCCATTGGTTTATACCTCCGTTACGATTATATATAAATTATAAGTCAAACTCCCTGCATTGTCAAGTGCGATTTTTTGTTAAAATTCAGAGTAAGTATTGCAAAAGCAGGTATACTTATGCTATAATAGAAAAAATTATTTCTATTCGCGGCATTTGCCGCCGGAGGTTTTACATTGATAGTTGCACTTGAAGAAGCAAAATATAAGCTGATCGGTATGCGCGACAGCATAAAGGACCTCGGCTCGGCGATAAGGGTAGACGATCTTCGCGCCGAGATACCCGAGCTTGAAAAGAAGACGCTTGATGCCGACTTCTGGTCGAATCAGGAGAATTCATCGAAGATACTTCAGGCGATAAAGCAGAAGAAGGACAAGGTCGCCGAGTACGAAGCCCTTGTCGCAAAGCTCGAGGACGCGATAACCCTTGCCGAAATGGCGATAGAGGAGAATGACGAGGGCAGCGTCGCCGAGGTCGAGAACGAGCTGAAAGAGATCGTAGAGACAGAGGATACCATGCGTAATGAGATCCTTCTCTCGGGCGAATACGACCATAACAATGCAATAGTCTCCTTCCATCCGGGTGCCGGCGGCACCGAAGCTATGGACTGGGCACTTATGCTGTACCGCATGATAACCCGCTGGGCTGAGCGTCATAAATTCAAGGTCAAGCTCACCGACTGGCTCGACGGTGAAGAGGCGGGACTCAAAAGTGCCACAATAATGGTCATAGGTGAGAATGCCTACGGTTACTTAAAGAGCGAGCACGGCGTTCATCGCCTTGTGAGAGTTTCGCCCTTCGATTCGTCGGGAAGAAGGCACACCTCTTTTGCCTCGATAGAGGTAATGCCCGAATTCGATAAGCTCGACGATATCGTTATCCGCGAAGAGGACTATGACTTTATGCCCTATCACTCGAGCGGTGCCGGCGGACAGAATGTAAACAAGGTCAGCTCCGCCGTTCGCATCTACCATAAGCCTACCGGCATCGTCGTTACCTGCCAGACCGAGCGCTCTCAGCTCCAGAACAAGGAGACCGCCATGCGCCAGCTGAAGGCGAAGCTGATGGAGATCAAGATCCGCGAGAGACTCGATACCATCGATCAGGTCCGCGGTGTCAAGACCAATATAGAATGGGGAAATCAGATAAGGTCGTATGTCTTTATGCCGTATACCCTTGCAAAGGATACGAGAACGGGATACGAGGATCCCAATATAATCTCGGTCATGGACGGCGGGATAGACGGATTCATCAACGCATACCTTAAGATGATAGCAAAAGACAACGCCGAGGCACAGAACAAGGAGTAATGTCCTGAAAAAGGAGGATTTTCGGAAATGAAGGTTAACGGAAAGCGCGATTATCTTGCCCTGTCGTTGCTGATCTCATCGGTGGCGTTTATGGGAATATTCGTTGTTGCCTGCATAAAGAAAAAGAGCCTTATCGCGGCGCTCGCCGCAGTTGCGGCGATAAATACCGCCGGTGGTATCTGGCTTGTAAGCTCTATGAGAAAGAAGAACGGAGGCTATCTCTTCGACCTTTTTGACGAGGGAGATTATGAGGTCTTCAGCGATGAGGAAGCCAAACGTGCCGACCGCGCCGTGCGTTGCGGGCTTTACGGTAAGCGTTCGGGGGACAACGGGGGCAGAACGGCGATGCCGATCCGATCCATACCGGTCGACGAAACGGCGACCGAGGATGATTTTATAAAATGAGCATTATCCGGGAAGAAGATATAAGGACCGCTGCGCTTTTCGGCAGCGGTTCTTGTGATAAACTGAAAAAAGCCCATGTCGCCGTCTTCGGCGTGGGCGGTGTGGGAGGCTACATCTGCGAATCCCTTGCCCGCGTCGGGGTAGGGCAACTTGATATAATCGACGGCGACCGCGTGACGCTCTCGAATATCAATCGCCAGATCGCAGCGCTCCATTCGACGGTCGGTGAGCCGAAGGTAGAGGTCATGAAAAAGAGGATCCTTGACATCAACCCCGACTGCAGGGTTACGGCTCATTTTGCATTTTATAAGCCGGGCGAGGATGAGCTGATGAGCTTTTCGGGACTTGACTACATAGCCGATGCGATAGACGATGTCCCGGCTAAGGTCGCCCTCGCGGTAAGAGCAAAGAGCGAGGGTGTGCGCATTATCTCGGCGATGGGGGCGGGGAACAAGCTCGACCCGTCGCAATTCAGGGTTGCCGACCTTTCAAAAACGCAGGTCTGTCCGCTTGCGAAGGTCATGCGCAAGCGGCTTCGTGAATACGGCATCGAGCATATGAAGGTCGTGTTCTCACCCGAAGTGCCGAGAAAAAACGATCTCGGCGTGGTCGGCAGCTCACCCTTCACGCCCTCGGTCGCGGGAATGGTGATCGCCGCCGAGATAGTAAAGGATATTATTGAACTTTAAGGCAACACCGCGCAATTCTTTTTCCGAATTGCGCGGTGTTGCCTTAAAAACGGGCGAACCCTACCGCCCCCATCTGTCGCGGTCATTTTCCGAAGGGTGAAACCTTTACCCGGAGCCTATGTTTTCGGCAGGCATTGTCGGGCGCGTATGAGAAAGATCTTCAACCGCAAGACGTTACGGTGAATTTCAGCTTAGTATGCTCGGCGCGGACTCCGTGTATCTCGGTGTAGTATTCGAGCGACAGCGTGCCGCCCTTCTCGGTGAGCCTGTTCCTGACGCTTACCGTATGTATGCATATCTCAAAAGGCGCAAAGGGCGTCCTGTATACGCAAATGTGTCTCTTGCCCTGCTCAAACACAAGAGCCGCGCGTATGTTACCGCTCCGAAGCAGAGTCACAAGCCCGCGGTTGCCGATATCGAAGATCAAGGTCGAGTGTGCGTCGTCGATTCCCTCAAATATCTCGCGGTCGTTATAGTCAAAAAAGAGTCGGTCACCTTCTCTTGTCAGCTTTGCCTCTGTCACGAATTCAACTCTGTCGACTTTTATATCTTCCTCTTCGACCGTGTTTTGCCCCGGAGGCGCCGAGATGATGGCTTCCGAACAATCGCGACACTCCGAGATGAGCTTAAGCCGAACCGTTTTGCTGTTGGCGTTATTATCTGTCACAGTTAGCTCCTTTCGGGCATTATAATGCTCATATTATATGCTCCAAGTCATAATTTGTCAACCTTTATTTCGTCCGTAGCCCTTTACAAGCGCGCTTTTGTATGATAAAATAAGATGATAAATTATATATATCGGAGGAATTACCGTGACCGACAGAGAAAGATTCGTGAATATATGGAGAACCGAGGTCAAAAGAGAGGGTGCCGATCGCTTGCTTGAGTGGCTTTGCTCGCCCTCATGCGACTTTTTTACGGCTCCCGCGAGTACGCGATTTCACGGTTCGGTGAGGGGCGGACTTTGTGCACACTCGCTGAACGTTTACGACTGCCTTTGCGACTATATGACCCATTCGGATATGGGAAAATCCCTGCGCGACCGCAGCGGCGAGGCGTACACAAGGGAGAGCCTTGCCATCACGGCTCTGCTTCACGATCTTTGCAAGGTGAATTTCTACCGTGAGACTACGAGAAACGTAAAGAAAAACGGTGTATGGGAGACCGTGCCCTACTATTCGATAGAGGACGATCTGCCATACGGTCACGGCGAAAAGTCTGTTTACATCATAAGCGGCTTTATGAAGCTGACTCGCGATGAAGCTTTCGCGATCAGATACCATATGGGTTTTTCGACCGGCGCACCCGAGGAAAGGGGAAACATAGGAAAGGCTCTTGAGATGTTTCCGCTCGCCTACGCGCTCGTCATATCGGATATGGCAGCGTCCTACTTCAAAGAGGGCAGCCCCGCGGAGTCGCAGACATGACTGCCAAAAACGAGCTGAGGGACGCGGCGATAGCCGCAATGATGAGAGCCTACGCGCCTTATTCCGACTTTTTTGTGGGTGCGGCGCTTCTTACAAAGAGCGGAAGGATATACACGGGTTGCAACATCGAGAATTCCTCATATTCCGCGACCTGCTGCGCCGAGAGGACAGCTCTTTTTGCCGCCGTTGCCTCCGGGGAGCGCGAATTCGAGGCGATCGCAATTGCCGGCGGTCATCACGGGAAGCTTGAGGGTGTGTGCAACCCCTGCGGAGTCTGCCGTCAGGCGCTGACCGAGTTCTGTGAGCCTGCATTTCCCGTTCTGCTCGTCACGGCGGAGGGCTACGAGGAACACACGCTCGGCGAGCTGTTCCCGGGATTTTTCACTAACCTTAACGGAAAGACGGGGCAATGAAGGGAAAATCGGAAAGGAGCCTTCCGCGCATAGCGGCGGTCGTCGGACCTACCGCAAGCGGCAAGACGGCTCTTTCGGTCGATGTGGCGAAGAGATGCCGCGGCGAGATAGTCTGCCTCGATTCGATGCAGATATATTCGGGCATGGAGATAGGAACTGCCGCGCCGACCGAAGAAGAAAAATGCGGCGTGCCGCATCACCTTTTCGGCTTTGCCGATCCGCGAGTGCCGTTTTCATGCACCGATTACGCAGCTCTTGCCGGCAAGGTGATCGGTGAGATAACAGAGAGAGGAAACCTGCCGATCCTTGTCGGAGGGACCGGGCTATACCTTGACAGCCTGCTTTTCGGTTGCGGGGATGCCTCGGCGGCGCCCGACGCGGATTACAGGGAGGAGCTTTTCTCTATTGCCGAAAGGGAAGGTAATGAAGCCCTTCATGCGATGCTCCGTAAAAAGGATCCCGAAGCCGCGGAGGCGATCCATCCGAACAATGTCAAAAGAGTCGTCCGGGCGCTCGAGATCTGCCGCGCCTGCGGCACGAAGAGCGACTACGACCGACGTTCACGCGGAAAGGCAAGGTACGAGCTTCGCGGAGTGTATCTTTGTTTTGAGGATCGCGGTCTGCTTTACAGCCGTATCGATAAGAGAGTCGACGCGATGATCGGATGCGGGCTTGCCGATGAGACGAGGCACTTGCTCGCAACGGGGGCGCTCGAGCCGGGTACGACGGCGTCTCAGGCGATAGGCTACAAGGAGCTTATACCTTACCTTCGCGGTGAGGAAACGCTTGCGGAGGCGTCGGAAAAGCTGAAAACCGCCACGCGCCGTTATGCGAAACGCCAGATAACATGGTTTTCGGGGAAAGATTACCTTACCCGGCTGACAGCCGACGGTCTCGGAGGTCGGGAAGGACTTAATGAAGCGGTAGATATCACCGCAAGACTGTTTTCGGAAGAATGAAGAAAAAAATCGGAAAGATAGTAAAGATAATATTCCGTCCCGCCGTGATATGGACCTTTCTCGGGGTGTTTTTTACGGTGTATATGACGGTCCATATGGTGAAGGATTTCGCACCGACGCTCGCGACCTCACCGGCGATAGCCTATTCGGAGAACGTTACTCTTAACGGTGAGGGTTATATATTCCGTAAGGAGACACTGCTGACCGCCGAGCCCGGCGGTTATACCGATTACAAGGTTAAGAACGGGGCGTATGCGAAGGCGGGCACCGAGCTTGCCGTCAGGTACTCGATCCCCGACGACGAAGAGGTAAAGAAGCTCTGCGAACGTCTTGATGAGGTCAATCTGCGGATAGAATTTCTCAGTGAGAATTCTTTAAGACTCGGATCGGGAGGCATTTCGGATACGCTCGACTCGGTGAAGAACGATTATACGGCATATACGGCGGCGCTTGCCGTCGGGGATACCTCCGGGGCTATGAAATATGCCGGGAGCTTTGCCGGGCGGCTCTTCACCCTGAGCGAAAACTCGGGCAGAGAGGTAGACGCCGCGCTTGAAAAGACAAAAAAAGAGATAATTGAACTGACGGAAGAGCGGCAGGAAATCTATGCTCTGCTTTCGGGTTATCCGAGCACGAGCATAACGGCGCCGACTACGGGGAACTTCTTCCGCGGCAGCGACGGTCTTGAGTATACCTTTACGACCGTCGATTCGGAGGAGCTGACGCTCGGGGCGTATTTCGAGCTTTTTGAATCGGGAAAGCCATCGTCGGATGATTCGTCGTCGGTCGGAAGGTTCATCGGAGACACGACGTGGTATTTTGCATTTCCGACCACGATGAGCGAGGCGGCGAGATTCAGTACCGGGAGCACATATGATGTGAGCTTTGACGCTTCGCGCGGGTCGACTCTCGGTATGACCCTCGAGCGGATAGTGAGCGAAGGCACCGATACGCGTGCCTTGCTGATCTTCTCTTCGGAGGCACTTCCGGAGGGATTCGGGGTCGGAAGGCGCAGAAGTGCCTCGATCACCGTCAGAAGATATTCCGGATACCGCGTTCCGAGCGCCGCAGTCAGCGGCGGGGAGAACGACCGAGGTGTATGGATCCTCTCATCGGGAGCGGCGAGCCGCAGGAGCGTTAAGGTACTGCTTGACCGCGGCAATTACTGCATCGTCGAGCCTCTTACCGGGGATGCCGAGCTCGACTACGGAAGGCTTAAGCAGAACGATATAGTGATCGTTACCGACGAGAGACTTTACGAAGGGAAGCTGATAAATTGAGTGATCTTTCTTATATAGACAGAAACGTCGAGCGGGTGAGGCGTGAGATAGACCTTGCGGCTCAGGCGGCGGGCAGGAACGCAAAGGAGATCAGACTTCTCGCCGCGATAAAATATACGACGCCGGAGCAGGTTAAAAGGCTGAGCTCCTGCGGTGTTACACTTGTAGGTGAGAACCGCGTCAATCAGCTTCTCGATCATGATAAGTCTCCGGGGCTTGACGGATTTGAGGTGCACTTCATAGGCAAGCTGCAGAGCAACAAGGCGAAATATACCGTCGGACGCGTCAGCCTTGTCGAATCTCTCGATTCTTTAAATCTTGCAAGCGAGCTTGATCGCGCCTCCGAAAAGAAAGGGATCGTAACCGATGTCCTTTGCGAGATAAACATCGGCAGGGAGGAGAACAAGTCCGGTGTTTTGCCCGAGGAGGCGGCAAAGTTCTGCGCCTCACTCACCGATTTTCGCTCGATAAGGCTCCGCGGATTCATGACTATGGCTCCGATATGCGAAAAAAAAGCCGATTACAGAAAATATTTTGAAGAAACTTACCGAACTGCGCTTGACATTTGGGAGAAAACATTACATAATATAGGAAAGCCGTTGCTCTCTATGGGGATGAGCGACAGTTTTGCCGAGGCGATAGCCGAGGGCGCCGATATTGTGAGGGTGGGGCGTGCTCTGTTTACCGAGGCGTGATAAAGAAATAAAATACGGAGGATTGATATGAAATTCATGAAGAAGAAAGTCAAGGACGAAAAATACGACGACGGGTTCTACGATCCCGATTATTATCAGCAGAAGGACGACACCTCGTTTGACGACGATGAGGAGATCACCGAATTTGCCCCCGAGACCCCCGCGCCGGCGGCAAATGCTGCGGGCGGAGTTGCCTTCGGCGGAAGCAGCTCGGGCGTGGCACTCAAGGTCGTAAAGCCGAGTTCCTACAGCGACGGACCCGAGATCGCCGATTGCCTTGCCGGCGGCAGCACCGTGCTTGTCAATGTAGAGAACCTCGACCTTGCGGCAACGAAGAGACTGCTCGACTTCCTGCTCGGTGCGATACATGTACTCGGCGGATCTATGAAGATGGTTGCGAACGGTACGTTCGTATTTGCCCCGAGAAATGTCGGAGTTTCCGAGATCGACGGAAACGACGGTAACGGAAGCGACGACGAATAAGGTCTTTCCGAAAGGGCGAAGAGCCGATTCTGACGGCGCCCGCTTAAAGCAGGCGCCGCAGTCTTTTTTCACACCCGAAGCCTCGCGCGGCGGCGGGGGTGCTTAATTACCGAAATAATTCTCTCTTAAAGGAGTTTAATATGGCAGAGGACTATACGAATACTCTG